>DAOPJF010000008.1:0-19395 GCA_035399525.1 Candidatus Krumholzibacteriia bacterium
CCGGCCCTCGCGCGCGTTGCGCTCGCTCTCGAGGTCGGGCGTGGCCGAGCCGAGCATGACCACGGCGCCGGCCTCGCGGCCCCGCACCAGCGCCGCGTGGCGCGCGTGGTAGCGCGGCTTCTCGTCCTGCTTGTAGGAGGACTCGTGCTCCTCGTCGACGACGATCACGCCCAGGTCCACGACCGGCGCGAACAGCGCCGACCGGGGCCCCACGACGACCCGCACCTCGCCGCGGGCCGCGGCCTCGTGCACGCGGCAGCGCTGGCCCGCCGACAGGCCGCTGTGGATGGCGGCGGCGCGGTCGCCGAAGCGCGCGTGGATGCGGGCCAGGGTCTGGGGCGTGAGCGCGATCTCGGGCAGCAGGTAGAGCGCGCTGCGGCCCAGCTCCAGGGCGCGCGCGATCAGGGCCAGGTAGACCTCGGTCTTGCCGCTGCCCGTCACCCCGTGCAGCAGCAGCGGCGCGAAGCGGCCCTCCTCGAGCGGCGCCACCGCAGCAGCGAGGGCGGCCTGCTGCGCCGCCGTCAACGTCACCGGCCCCGCGTCCACGTCGGGGAAGGCGTCGGCCGGCTCGTCCTCGCCGCGGCGGCCGGTGCCCGGCGCCGGCGGATGGAACAGGGGCACGACCTCGCCCAGGGGCAGCATGTAGTAGTCGGCCAGCCAGCGGGCGAGGCGAAGCCTGTCGCCGGCCACGCGGTACTCGATCCCGTGCACGCGCACCACGGGCTTGAGGGCCACGCCCTCGTGGGTGGTGACGCCGTCCTCGAGGCCGGCCACGCCGGTCACCAGCCCGGTCACCTCGCGGCGGCGGCCGAAGGGCACGACCACCAGGTCGCCCTTGGCCACGCGGCGGCGCGGGCCTTCGTCCGCCGGGTCGTGGCGGTAGGAGAAGGTCCGCGGCAGCGGCACGGGCAGGGCGACGTCGACCAGCTGGGAGCTCACGGGACATCCGCGGGACGGGGGCCTCCGGAACAGGAAGCCGGCCCCCGGGGGGCCGGCTTCGCGAAAGGCCATCTTAGCGTGCGGGGCGCGGGGCGTCCACCCGCCGGGGTCAGGCGTTGGGGGTGCCCAGCAGGTCCTGCACCGCGGCCACGAGCTTGCCCGGGCTGAAAGGTTTGGTCACGTAGGCATCGGCGCCCGACTCCTCGCCCACGCGGCGGTCGGCGCGGCTGTTGCGCGCGGTCAGCAGGATGACCGGGATGCGCGCGGTGCGGCGGTCGTTCTTCAGGCGCCGGCAGGTCTCGAAGCCGTTGGTCCCGGGCATCATCACGTCCAGGATGATCAGGTCCGGCTGCTCGCGCAGGGCCAGCGTGAAGGCGTCGTCGCCGTTGCGCGCGGACACCACGTCGAAGCCCTCGGCATTCAGCGTGAAGTCCAGGATGTTGCGGATGTTGGTCTCGTCGTCGGCGATCAGCACCTTGCGCAAGGCGATGCCTCCCGGCTGGCGGTTGTCCCTCGGTCTTCGTCGCGGTTATCGGCCGTCCCCGCCGGCGCTTGACGGCCGGATCGACGCTCAGCCCACCGGCACCATGCCGCGCCGGTCCAGCAGCGGCCGCGCCAGGTCGCCGGCATCCGCGGCCGCCGCCTGCAGGACCGAGAACCGCTCGGCCCGCGCCCGGACCTCGGCCGTCACCAGGCCGACCAGCTCGGGGCTGTAGGCCCGCCCGGCGCCCCGCTCCAGCTCGGCCAGGGCCTCGTCCAGCTCCAGCGCCGGCCGCCAGGGCCGCGGGCTCAGCAGCGCACCCAGCGAATCGACCAGGCGCAGCACCCGGGCGCCCGGCGGGATCTCCTCGCCCGCCAACCCGGCCGGGTAACCCGTGCCGTCGTGGTTCTCGTGGTGGTGCAGGATGATGCGGCGCACCTCGGGCGCCGGGTTCAGGGGCGCCAGGATCTCGAGGCTGGCCTCGACGTGGCGCTGCATGATCGCCTGTTCCTCGGGCGCCAGCGGTTCGGGCTTGGCCAGCAGCGGCGGCGGCACCGTGCCCATCCCGGCGTCGTAGAACGGGAACGCGAACGCCAGGTGGCGCCGCTCGGCCTCGGGCAGGCCGGCCCGCGCGGCGGCGGCCAGGCCCACCTCCAGGCACAGGCGCGGCAGGCTCTCGTGGCGCGGGTGTCCCACCGCGGTGGTCGTGCGCATGCTCATGCGCAGTTCGCCCAGGGCGCGCGTCGCCTCGCACCAGGCGTCGTGCTGCTCGAGGGCCTCGGCCACCCGGGGCGCCAGGGCCTCGAGCTGCAGCCGGTCGTGGTCGTCCAGGGGACGCCCGTCGACGCGGTTGTTCACCGTGACCACGCCGCGCACGCCGCCGGCGCCCACCAGCGGCACGCACAGCACCGAGGGCGTCGAGAACCGCGGCTCGCTGACGGTGTGGTCGAACCGGCCCTCGCGCGTGATGTCGGGCGTACTGATGGTCCGGCCGGTGGCCCAGACGGTCCCGGCGATGCCGGCGCCCCGGTGCACGCGCGTGCCCTGCACCACGGCGTCGCTCAGTCCCAGCGCGGCGCGGATGCCCAGGTGCTCGCCGTCGGGCAGCGGCTCCATCAGCGTCACCGTCTGCACGCCCAGGCTCTCGGCCAGCCAGTGCACGAGACGCTCGAGGAACTCGCCGGTCTCGAACGCGGCCGCCGCGCCGCGCTGGCGCAGGGCCTGGGCCACGGGCGCCCGGCGGGGCAGCAGCACCGTGAAGCGGGCACCGCCCTCGGGTACGTTCTCGGCCCAGATGCGCCCGTCGTGGTGCGCGACGATCTCGTGGCAGATGGCCAGCCCCACGCCCTGCCCGTTGTGCTCGCGGGTCGCCGAGCCGTCCACCTGGTAGAACTTGTCGAAGATGACGCCGAGCTCGTCGGCGGGGATGCCGATGCCCGTGTCCTCGACCTCGAAGCGGATGGCCGAGCCCGACTCCCAGGCCGCCACGCGGATGCGTCCGCCCTCGGGCGTGAACTTCAGCGCGTTGGCCACCAGGTGGGTCAGCAGCTGCTGCAGCAGCACCGGGTCGGCCGCCAGGTACAGCGGCCCCGGCGGCAACTGCACGGCCAGCGCGAGACCGCGCTCGGCCGCGCGGCCCTGCCAGCCGTCCTGCAGCCGCGCCACGAGGCCCGTCAGCTCGACCTCGGAACGGTGCAGGACCGGCCGGCCGCTCTCCATCTGGCCGAGCTCGAGCAGGTCGTTGATGACCGCGGCCAGCTTGCCGCTCTCGGTGTGGATCACCTTCAGGAACTCGGCCAGGGCCTCCGGCGGCATGGCCGCCAGGTTCTGCTGCAGCAGCTCGGTGTAGGCCGAGATCGAGGTCAGCGGCGTGCGCAGCTCGTGGCTGACGTTGGCCACGAAGTTGGCCTTCATGTCCGCCAGGCTCGCCAGCTTCGCCGACGCGCGCGACAGCTCGGCGTTGTTGGTGGCCAGCCGCTCGTTCAGGCGCACCGACTCGATGGCGGCCGACGTCTGGCGCGCCAGGAACGCCAGGCCGCGCTG
The DNA here is from genome assembly GCA_035399525.1 of Candidatus Krumholzibacteriia bacterium. Taxonomy (GTDB): domain Bacteria; phylum Krumholzibacteriota; class Krumholzibacteriia; order LZORAL124-64-63; family LZORAL124-64-63; genus JACZKN01. Next base: position 3,464 of record DAOPJF010000008.1, read on the forward strand.
CTCGTCGTGGTCGGGCAAGGCGCCGTCGACCGGCCGCTGCAGGTCGAGGTAGCCCAGGGCGTCGCCGTCGGCCGCCAGCAGGGGCACGCGCAGCACCGCGCCGGCGGGCCAGGGTCCGCCGGGCACCGGGGCCTGCTGACCGGCCGCACCCACCAGGAAGCAGCCGTGGCCGCGCCCCCGGTCCCGCGACTCGGCCGCGTAGGCCTCGGCCGTCGGGGTCGAGCGGGCGACCGCCGTGCACTCGGCGGGCGTCAGCCCGACCGCGCCGCGCATCTGGAACGTCGACGAAGCGTGGGACCACAGGAACAGGACGGTGCGCTCGCAGCCGCTGACCGCCGCGAAGGCCGCCAGGGCGCCGTCAATAAGTTCGGGCAGCTGGCGCGTGGCGTTCAGGCGCGCCGCCACCGCGAGGATCTCCTCGAGGACCTCGGCCCGCGGGCGCCGCCCCGGCCGCGGATCCCGCGGCGGCCCCTGGGGCGCCGGCCCGGGCCGCCGCAGCCTCCGCAGGCCCGGCACGGCCAGGGCCGCGCCCGCCAGCAGCGCCAGGCTGCTGACGAACGCCGCCTCGGGCGGCAGGTCCAGGGTGGCGAGCAGGGCCATGACCACGGACTCCTAGCGCAGGCCCGCCCGCGCCGCGAGCATCTGCTGCACGCGGTCGACCAGGCGGTTGATGACGAACGGCTTGCGCATGAAGAGGTTCGCGCCGGCTTCCTTCATGCGCGCTCGGGTGTCCTCGTCCGCGCGCGCGGACAGGGCCACCACCAGGGTGTTCTCGTAGCTCCGGTTGCGCCGGATCAGCTTCGTGGTGTCCACGCCGTCGAGCTTGGGCATCATGATGTCCATGATCACGACGTCGGGCCGGAAGCTGGCCATCTTGTTCATGCAGTCGATGCCGTCGGCGGCGGCCAGCACCGTGTGCCCGTCCTGCTCGAAGGCCTGGGTCAGCAGGAAGGCGATGGGGCGCTCGTCGTCGACGATCAGGATGCGTGCAGGCAGCGCCATGGCGTCTCCTTCGAATCAGACCTTGGCCGGTTCATCGATGGCGGCATCGGCCGGCGACGATGCCGCGACCGCCCCGACCACCTTGCCGAAGGCCCGGACCACCGCCGGGTCGAACTGGGTGCCGGTGCAACGCTCGATCTCCCGCCGCGCCGACACGGGCGCCAGGCCGCCGCGGTACGGCCGCTCCATGGTCAGCGAGCACCAGGCGTCGACGACGGCCAGGATCCGCGAACCCAGCGGAATGGCGGGCCCGGCCAGGTTGTCGGGATGACCGCTGCCGTCGAAGCGCTCGTGGTGGTGCCGGATGATCTCGGCGGTCGCCGGGTCGCCCAGCAGCGGGGCCAGCAGGTCCAGGCCCAGCTGCACGTGGCGATCGACCTCGTCCCGGGCGTCCCAGTCCAGGTCGCCCTCCCCGCGCAGGATCTCGTCGTCGACCCGGGCCATGCCCGCGTCGTGCAGCGCCGCGGCGTCCTGCAGGCGCGCGGTGTCGGTCTCGGACAGGCCCAGGGTCCGCGCCAGGTCGGTGGTCATCTGCAGGGCCTCGGCCGTCGCCGTGGGAATACCCCCGCGCTTGATCTGCAGCAACACCCGCAGCGCCTCGACCGTGCGGCCCGGGTCGTCGGCGCCGCCCCGCAGCGCCTGGGCCGCGATGCGTCCGAGCACGGCCCCGGGGGTGCCGTCGAGGTTCGTCCACGGGGCGCCGGCGCGCCGGCCCAGCAGCACCCAGCCGCGGCCGCCGGACACGGGCAGGGCGTACCAGGCGCCGCCCGGGTCATGGCCCAGGTTCAGGTCCGCGGCCAGCGTCGTCCCGTCGGCGACCGCGTCGCCGCGCGGCGCCGGCACGAGCTCGGCCAGGCGCACCTCGGACCGGATGCCGGTCCACGCCGCCGGCCGCAGCGCACCGCCGTCGGCCGCCAGCAGCAGCACGGCGGCGCGGGCGCCCGCCTGGTCCGCCAGCAGCAGCGTCAGGGCCCGCAGCACCGAGGGATGGGCCACGGGCACCGGAGCATCGTCGGCGGTCGTGTGGACGAGCTTGGGCACCCCGAAGGTGAAGACCGAACCCTCGCCGGCTTCCGAGCGGACATCCACGTAGCCCCCGTGCAGGTTCACGATGTGGCGCACGATGCTCAGGCCCAGGCCGGTGCCGGGCTGGTCGCCGCCGGTCGCGTCGGCCCGGTAGAAGGCGCGGAAGATGCGGCAGATCTCGTCGGGCGGGATCCCGGGCCCGCTGTCGGACACCGACACCGCCACGTGGGCCGGCTCCTCGGTCACCGTCACGGCGATCGCACCGCCGCGGGGCGTGAACTTCACCGCGTTGCCCAGCAGGTTGACCAGCACCTGGCGCACCAGGTCGTCGTCGACTTCGGCCTGCATCAGGCCCGCGGGCGCGGCCAGGTCCACGGTCAGTCCCTTGGCGTCGGCGGTGGCCTGGAGGGTCCTGCGGGTCTCGTCCGCCAGCTCGGCCAGGTTCACCTCGCGGCGCGCCAGCAGGCGCGAGCCGTATTCCATGCGCGAGAAATCCAGGATGCGGTTGACCATGCGCAGCAGGCGGGCCGCCTCGTCGCGGATCACCCCCAGGAACTGCGGACCGCGGTCGAAATGCGGGTCGTGGGCGTGGGCCAGCAGCGCCTCGGTGTACGAGGTGATCGAGGTCAGGGGCGTCTTGAACTCGTGGCTCGCCATGGCGACGAACCGGTCCTGCAGCCGGGTCAGGCGCACGAGGGTCCCGTTCTCGGCCCGGAGCCGCGCGAGCTCGACCTGCAGCTCCCCGACGCTCAGCCCGGCGTCGTGGTCGTCCACGCAGCCCGGACGATCGCTCCTGCTCATGCGTTCTCCTTGTCGTCCCGCCCCGCCTGGCGGTGGCCGGCCAGCACCAGCTCGGGCCGCCCGGGCGCCGACCGGCGCTCGCAGACGACCACGCTCTCGGTCATGGTCTTGCCGTACCGCTTGAGCTCGGCCATGGTGTCGCTGAGCTCGGCGGGATGGCCGAAGCGGCCCTCGGCGTCGGCGACCAGGGCGATGGTCACGGTGATCAGCGGGAAGCGCTTGACGCGGCCGTCGCGCCCCTCCACCTCGAGGTACCCCTTCTCCAGGTCCTCGTCGTCGTGCAGGCCGGCCACGCCGCCGTCGAACTCGGCGGCGATGCTGGCGGCCAGGTCCTCGGCCTTCGGGCTCGAGGTCACCACGACGAAATCGTCGCCGCCCACGTGGCCGACGAAATCCCGGGGCGCGCCGTACTTCTGGGTGCAGCCCACCAGGACGCCCGCCAGGAACGAGATGGCCCGGTCGCCCCGCGCGTAGCCGTACTGGTCGTTGAAGCTCTTGAACCGGTCGATGTCCACGTACATGCAGCCGAAGGACCGGCCCGAGTCGATGCGGTCGGCGAGCTCGCGCTCGATGGCCCGATTGCCGGGCAGGCCGGTCAACGGATTGGCCTCGCGTTCGCGCCGCGTGGTTTCGAGCAGGTTCTTCACCCGCAGCAGCAACTCGTCGTGGTTGAAGGGCTTGACCACGTAGTCATTGGCCCCGCCGCGCAGCCCGCGGACCCGGTCCTCGACCTCGCCCTTGGCCGTCAGCAGGATCACCGGCAGGCGGCTGGTCTCGAAGCCGGCCCGGATGATGTCCAGCACGGCAAAGCCGTCCATGCGGGGCATCATGACATCCAGCAGGACCAGGTCCGGCTGGAAACTGGTCACCGCCTTCCAGGCCTCTTCGCCGTCGGCCACCAGGTGAACGTGGAATCCCTCCTGCTCGAGCAGGAACTGCAGGATACGCCGGATGTGCGGCTCGTCGTCGGCGACGAGGATGCGAGATTTTTCCGCCATGACCTTCCGTTTCGGCGCTGTTGATGCGCGGAATGGAGGACCCGGACCGGGGCCCCCCGGCAGCAGCCCGCAAGGGCCGTGCCACGGGTTGTCATCGGCAATGTTCCGAAGATCTTCAGCGCCAGCTTGCCAGGGGGGCGCGGGCGAAGCTGTCCAGGTCCAGCCCGTCGCGGCGGCCGGCCTGCAGGCGATGCCAGCCTGCGCAGGCGATCATCGCGGCATTGTCGGTGCAATACACCCGCTCGGGCGGAAGGAAGTGCAGGCCGCGCCGGGCGGCCTCGGCGGCGGTGCGCTCGCGCAGGCGGCCGTTGGCGGCCACGCCGCCGGCCAGGTAGACGGCCTTGACGTGCTTGCGGCGGGCTGCCTGCATCAGCCGCTGCACCAGCACGTCGACGATGGCCTCCTGCACCTCCAGCGCCACGTCGGCCACGTCCTGCTCGGCCAGGGGCCGCGGCAGGCCTTCACAAGTCTGGCGAACCGCAGTCTTCAATCCACTGAAACTGAACACGATACGCTTGTCGTTGGCGAGGGGCCGTGGGAACTCGAACCGGCCCGGCCGCCCCTGCCGCGCCATGCGGTCGATGTGGGGCCCGCCGGGGTAGGGCAGGCCCAGCAGCTTGGCGGTCTTGTCGAAGGCCTCGCCCGCCGCGTCGTCCAAGGTGCCGCCCAGCCGCTCGTACACCCCCACCTCGGGCATGTGGATGATCTCGGTGTGGCCGCCGGACACCACCAGCACGACCGCCGGCAGCTGCATGGGGGCGCTCAGCTGGTTGGCCAGGATGTGCCCCTCGATGTGGTGCACCCCCACCAGCGGCTTGTCGGCCGCCAGGGCCAGGGCCTTGGCCGTGGACACGCCCACCAGCAGGGCGCCGATCAGGCCCGGCCCCGCCGTCACCGCGAAGCCGTCGACCTCGGCCAGGCCGATGCCGCGGCGCTGCAGCAGCGCGTCGACCAGGGGCAGCAGGTTCACCAGGTGGGCCCGCGACGCCAGCTCGGGCACCACGCCGCCGAAGACGTCGTGCAGGTCGACCTGCGAGCTGACCAGGTTGCCCGTCACGCCGTCCGCGCCCTCGTAGAGGGCCACGCTCGTGTCGTCGCACGAGGTCTCGATGCCCAGCACGCGCATCAGGCGTCTCCCAGGGGCCAAAGGCGCTCGCGCAGGCCGGCGTCGGCGCTCGCTTCCTTCTCCATCGCCTCGAACACCGGACCGATGGCCGCCGCGACCTCGCGCACCAGCACCGACCGCGTCGAGCGGCCTTCGGCGGCCAGCGTACCCGCCCGGCCGTGCACGTAGGCGCCCAGCAGCGCCGCCTCCAGGGCGCCCAGGCCCTGGGCCAGCAGGCCGCCCACCAGGCCGGTCAGCACGTCGCCCGAGCCGCCGCGCGCCAGCGCGTCGTCGCCCGAGGCGTTGATGAACACGCGGCCGTCCGGCGCGGCGATGAACGACGGCGAGCCCTTGAGCATGACGATGCAGCCCCAGCGGGCGGCGCAGGCCGCGACCGTGCCCGCCGGATCAGCCGTCACCTCGGCCGACCCGCCGCCCAGCAGCCGGGCCAGCTCGCCGGCGTGGGGCGTGAGCACCACCTCGCCATGGGCGAAGCGGGGCGCCCGGCCCAGGCGGGCGAAGGCGCCCAGCCCGTCGGCGTCCACCACGCAGGGCACGGACAGCGCACCGAGGGCCGCGACCACCCACCGGTCGGTGTCCGCGTCGGCGCCCAGGCCCGGGCCCACGGCGACGGCGTCCTGGCGGTCCAACAGGGCGGTCCAGGCCTCGGCCGCCAGCGGTGCCAGCGTGCCGCCGGCCGTCTCGGGCTGCACGGCGATCAGCGCCTCGGGCAGCCCCACGCGCAGCGCCGTCTCCAGCCCGGCGGGGGCGGCCAGGGTGACCATGCCGGCGCCCGAGCGCAGCGCGCCCAGGCCGGCCAGGTGCGCCGCGCCGCCGTAGGCCCGCGAGCCGGCCACCAGCAGCACCGAGCCGCACTGGTACTTGTGGGCCGACGAGCGGCGCGGCGGCAGCAGCGCGAGGTACTCGCTGCGGGCCAGCAGGTGCTCGTTCGCCGCATGGCGGTCGCAGACCGCGTCGTCGAAGCCGATGTCGGCGACCTCGATCTCGCCGGCGAAGTCGCGGCCCGGCGGCAGCACCAGCCCGCGCTTGGGCAGGCCGATGGTCAGCGTGCAGTCGGCGGCCACCGCCACGGGGGCCACGCGGCCGGTGTCGCCGTCCACGCCCGAGGGGATGTCCACCGCCAGGCAGGGATGGCCGGCGTCGTTCAGGGCGCGGAACACGTCGGGGTACGGTTCGCGCAGGGGCGGGGTGATGCCCGTGCCGAAGACCGCATCCACCACCAGGTCGGTGTCCTCGGCCAGCGAGGCGGCCGCCTCGGCCCAGGCCTCGGCGGGCGGCGCCACCAGCTCGACCGCCCGGGGCAGCCGCTTCAGGTTGGCCGCCGCGTCGGCGCTCAGCTCGGCCTTGGCGCCCAGCAGCAGCACCGTCACCTCGATGCCCTCGTCCGCCAGCACGCGCGCGGCCACCAGGCCGTCGCCGCCGTTGTTGCCCTTGCCGCAGACGATCAGCACGCGGGGGGCCTCGTCGCCGCCTCCGTGTCCTTCGTCGTCCTCGCCGTGGTCGTGCCCGCAGCCGCAGGCGTCGCCGCAGCCATGGCCGTGGTCGTGACCGTGCTCGTGGGCGGCCTCGGCCAGCATCGCCAGCGCCGTCTGCGCCACGAGCGTGCCTGCGCGCTCCATCAGCTCGAGCGACGGCACGCCGCCCTCGATGGTCTCGCGATCGATGGCCGCCATCTGGCGGGAGGTGCAGACGCGCATGCGTCAGTCCTTTCGGGCGGCCGCGCCGCCGTTGAGCCGGTCCAGGACGTCCAGCAGCTGCAGCAGGTCGTCCACGACGTAGTCGGGCTCGGTCGGGTCGTCGGCCACCTTGTCGGCGTACTGGCTGTACTGGTCGCCGTAGCGGGCATAGACCGTGTGCAGGCCCGCCGCGCGCCCGCCGACGATGTCGCGCTCCTTCCAGTCGCCGATCACCACGGCCCGGTCGGGCCCGACGCCGAGCTGGTCCAGCGCCATGCGGAACGGCTCGGGCGCCGGCTTCCGAAAGCCCGTGTCGTCGTAGGTCAGCACCACGTCGAAGGTGTGCTGCAGGCCCAGGTAGACCAGGCGCAGCCAGGCCTCGAAGCGCGGCGCGTCGCTGACCACGGCCAGCTTGTAGCCGTCCTTGGCCAGGCGGTTCAGCACCATCTTCGCGTGGGGATAGGTGACCAGCGCACCGTCGCGCGCCCGCCGGTAGGCCACCACCGCCGCGGCCAGGATGCGGTCCTCGACCCGTCCCATCGCCTGCTCGAGGAACAGGTCGAACACCTTCTGGTGCTCGATGCCCCGGGCCTTGTAGACGGCGAACACCGCGTCGGTGGCCGCGTCCACCGCCATGGGCAGGCCCGCATCGACCATGGCCGCGGCCGCGGCGCGGATCGAGCTCTCCTTGGCGCCCATGAAGTCGGTCAGCGTGTTGTCGAGGTCGAAGATCACCGCGTCGATGGCTCGCTGGGCCACGGGCGCACCTTTCGTTGGAGGGCTGCAGACCCCCATACTAAACCTCTCCGCCGGCGTTTGCACAACCCGCGGTTGCCATCGGGCCGAACGGCGCCGATCATGGTCGCCATGCACGACCCGACATCCCTGCCGCCGCCCCCGGACGGCCCCGGTCTCTGGCAGACCTGGGGCCGCCTGCCCGTCCTGGGCCTGGCCCTGTTCCTGGTGGCGTCCAACATCATCGGCCAGGCGCTGGTGTTCGCCCTCGGCGGAGGCCTGGCGGCGCCGGTGATCGCAGGCGGGCTCTTCGGCGTGCTCATGCCCCTGGAGGTGCTGCGGCGGCGCGGCGTGCTCCATCCGCGGGCCGACCTCGGCCTGGACCGTCCCCGCGCGGCGACGCTGGCCCTGGTCGTCGTCATCGCCCTGGCGGGCCTGGCCCCCACGTCGGGCCTGGCCGAGCTGTCGCTGCGCGTGCACCCGGTCGATCCCGCGTGGGCCGCCTTCTACGACGAGCACCTGGCGCGCACCCCGGCGGCGCTGGTCCTGACGGTGCTGGCCGTGGTGCTGGTGGCGCCGCTGGTCGAGGAGATCCTGTTCCGCGCGCTGGTGCAGCGCCTGGCGGCCGAGACCTGGGGGCGCGGCGCCGGCCTGGCCGTGGGCGCCATCGTCTTCGGCCTGGTGCACGGCGAGTCGTGGTACCTGTTCGGGCTGATCGGCGTGGGCCTGATGCTGGGCCTGGTGTGGGATGCCACGCGATCGCTGACCGCCGCCTGGCTGGCCCATGCGCTGCACAATGCGGTCTCGCTGTACGCCCTGTGGAGCGACGGCGGCATCACCGTCGAGCCGTCCCGCTACGGGACGGGCGACTGGATCCTCCTGGGGGTGTCGTGCGCGGTGCTGGCCGTGGCCGTTCCCCTGCTCCGCAGGGCCGGACGGCTCCGCACCGGCTGAAAGGCGCCGCTCAGCGCGCCGTCTCGCGCAGCAGCTTGCCCAGGCTGATCTCGCCGTTGTCGATGCGGATGCTGAACCCGCAGGCCGGGTTGTGGCACACCCAGGCCTTGTAACGGATCGGCGCGCCGTCGCGGCCGTAGTCCGAAAGCGGCAGCAGCAGGCCGTCGCCGCACTTCTTGCACTCGGGGAAGCGGTCCATCACGTCTCCTCAGGCCCCACGCCCTCGTCCCATCGTCCCGCCCCGGACCGGATCGGCGCCTGCCGGGCGGCCGGACGGATACCTGACAGAAATCCTAGCGTTTTTGTCGGAAATATCAACCGCCAATTGCGCCGGGGAGACGGCAGGGCCCGGTCAGGTCTTCTGGGGCTTCTTCCGCGCGGCCGGGAACAGGACGTTGTTCAGGATCAGCCGGTAGCCCGGCGAGGTCGGGTACAGGTCCAGGTCGGTGGCCGGATCGCCCACGCGGTGCTGGTAGTCCTCCGGGTCGTGCCCGCCCAGGAACGTGAACGTGCCCATCCCCCGCTTGCCGTGGACGTACTTCACCTCGTCGGTGCCCTCGACCTCGGCCAGCACGATCACCGAGCGCTTCAGGAAGCGCCGCCAGTAGCCGGTGGTCTGCCCCAGGAACCCGTTGATCACGTTCACGTGGTTCTGCGTGAGCATGGCCGGCACCGGGTCGTACTTCGCCGCGAAGGCGAAGAGCGTGAAGTAGTCGGCCATGGCGCCGCGCATCGAGGCGTAGTTGCTGGTGTCCAGGTCCGAGAACTCGTAGACCAGCGGATTGGTGGTCAGGCTGTAGCCCTCGAAGGCGAAGTCGGCGTCGTAGTCCGCCTTCGCGCGGTAGTTCGGATCGACCGGGGTCCCGTCGTAGGGCGTGTCGACGATGTCGGTCGTCAGCCAGGCGAGCGCGATGTCGATGGTGTCGGTGGCCGAGCACATGGCGAACAGGAAGCCGCCGCCCTCCACGTAGGTACGGATGGTCAGGGCCACCGCGTGCTTCAGCTGCCACACCGTCGCGAACCCGAGCGATTTCGCCAGTTCCTCGTGGAAGACCTTCTGGTCCAGGTACCAGGGCTCGAGCCCGAAGCTCGCGTAGAACTTGCCGTACTGACCGGTGAAGTCCTCGTGGTGCAGGTGCAGCCAGTCGTAGTCGTTCAGGCGCCCCGCCAGCACATCCTGGTCGTACACCACGTCGTAGGGCACCTCGGCGTAGGTCAGCGCCAGCGTCACCGCGTCGTCCCAGGGCTGGGCCGTCGGCGGGCTGTAGACGGCGATGCGCGGCGCCTTCTCCAGCAGCACCTCGTCCATGTTCTCCTGGGCGATCTCCTGCCGGATCGCCGCCACCTCGGCGTCGCCGATGATCGAGAACGTCACGCCCAGCAGGCGCGCGTCCAGGCGGGCGCGCTCGGTGTCCTCGGTCAGGAAGGCGCCGCCCCGGTAGTTCAGCAGCCACGAAACCTTCCCCCCGGCCTGCAGCGTGTGGAACGCGTGGCCATAGGCGCGCAGGTGGTTGCGCTGCTCCAGGTCCATGGGCACCAGGATGTATCCCGCCGCACGCGCGGCCGGCGCCGCCGCGGCGAACAGCCCGATCATCAGCAGGACCAGCAGCGGGCGTCGGGTCACGGCAGGCTCCTCAGCGCGTCGCGGGCGTCGTCGGCGAACGGCCAGTCGGGGTACTGGGACAACAGCTGTTCGAGGGCCGCGCGCGAGCCCGCGGCGTCGCCGTCCTCGGCCAGCAGCTGCGCCCGCTGCAGCAGGGCCGGCGCCGGGTAGCGGCCATCCGGGTGCTCGATCACCAGCGCCGCGAGCATGGCCAGGGCCTCGTCGCGGCGGCCCGCGTCGAGGGCCAGCTGGGCCCGTTCCCACTCGGCCCGCTCGAGCAGGCGCTGCGGCTCGCCGGGCGTGGCCATCGCGCGCGCCACCTCGATGAAGGCGGCCAGGGACCGGTCGCGTTCGTCGGGTCGGCCCACGAGATCCCAATACACGCTGCCGGCGTAGCGGGCCAGCAGCGTCGGTCCGCCGCTGGGATTGTCCAGCTCCTCGGCCACGGCCAGGCCCAGGTCGAGCGCGTCGTTGGCGTACGGCGCCGCCGCGTTGTCCATGGCCACGACGGCGAACCGGTCGCGCGCCGTGACGAAGTTGCCCTCGGCCAGGTCCAGCCGCGCCAGGTGGAAGTGCGCATGGCCGCCCGCCTCGCGGTACTCGGGATCGCGGCCGAGGCTGGTCAGCACCGCCCGCGCCCGCGCCGTGTCCGCGGCGGCCAGGTACGTCTCGCCCAGGGTCAGGCGCACGACCGCGACGCCTTCCTTGGGCAGGCCCGGGTCCAGCAGCAGCGACTCCAGCGCAGCGGCCGCCCGCCCCGCCTCGTGCAGCCGGTCGCGCCGGAACACCGCCAGGCGGATGCGGCCCGCGTAGGCATCGGGACTCGCCGGGTCGAGCGCGCGCAGGCGCTCGAGCACCGCCTCGAAGCGGTCCGCCGCCTCCGCCGGCCGATCCGCCAGCCAGCCCTTCTCCATGGCGCTGAGCGCCACGGCCGCCTGCAGCTGCGCCGCGCGCCGCTGCAGGCTGCGGTCCCGGTTGTCGGGCCCGGACAGGTCGTCGAGCACCGCCAGCATGTAGGCGGCCGCCGCCCGGTTGTGCACGGGGTCATCGACCAGGTCGATCTCGCGCGCCAGGGCCGCGGCGTTCTGCAGGAGGGCGCGCTGGCCGGCCGGCTGCACCAGCAGCGGCCGCACGGTCGCCGCGGCGCCGTCGGCGTCGCCTGCCGCCAGCTGCAGGTCGGCCACCAGCACGGCCTCGGCGGGCACCGCCGCAGCCTCGGCCGCGCGGGTGCGCAGCCCGTGCAGGAACGCAGCATGGTCCGCCGGCCGGTAGAGCCCGTCCAGCAGCCCGGTCCTGACCAGGGCGAGGTTGAAGGCGTTGGCGCGCAGCTCCGCCGCCAGCTCGGCCGCGGCGTCATCCTGGCGCCCGGTCAGCAGCAGGCCCACGGCCCGCGGCTGGGCGAGCATGCGCCCGTCGCCGAAGACGCCGCGCATCGAGTCGATGAACGCCAGCGCCATGCGCGGCCGCCGGCGGGCATCGATCAGGCCGGCCGCGACCAGCGCGGCGTTCTGCGGTTCGGGCGTCAGCACCACGAAGCTGTCGAGCGCGGCGCGGGCCGCGTCGGTCTGGTCCTCGGCCAGCAGCGCCTCGGCCAGGCCGCGCCACAGGCTCGCGTTGCGGGGCTGCGTGCGCAGGGCCTCGCGGCTGAGGGTCGCGGCCTCGGCGCTGTCGCCCTTGAGCGCGGCCAGGCGGATGCGCCGCGGCAGCAGGTCGCGCTCCAGCCAGCTGAACTGCGACAGCTCGTCGATCAGCGACTCGGCGCGGCTCAGGTTGCCCGAGGCCAGCAGGCGGTCCACCTCGGCCACGCGCCGGCGCTGCGCGATCATGTCCACCGGCGGATGGGCCTGCCGCGGCGCCGGCCGCGACGGCCGTTCCAGGCGCTGCTGCGGAATATCGGGCTTGTCCTGGGGCGGCGTGGGCGCGAACTGCGCAGCCGCACCGGCGGCCCACGCACCCGCCAACAGCAGGATCACGAACCTGCGCATCACGGCAGGCTCCCTTCGCCCGGGTTCGTGCGGTCCAGGCGCCCGAGGCTGTCGAGCCCGGCGAAGTAGCGCCGCACCAGGTCGCGGTACTCCAGCGGCGCCTTCTCCAGAGGCTGGTAGCGCAGCCGCAGGCGCCGGGCATCGGCCTCGGCGTCCCGGCCGGCCGTCGGCCCCGCGGGCCCGTACAGCTCGTCGGCGGTGCGGCTCTCGCGGCGCGTGCTGTAGTCGCGGCGCCGCGCCGCGTTGCGCGCATCGAGCATGCGCGACAGGATGCGGTCCTGGCGCACGAGCGTCTGCTCGTCCACCAGCCCGCCGCCCAGGTCCTCGGCGATGGACTCGAGGTCCTGGCCCATGGCCTGCAGGTCGCCCAGCACGCGGCCGCCGTCGGCGCGCACGCGCTCCTGTTCGGCCAGGTCGCGCACGCGGCCCGCCTGGGCCGCCTGCTCCTGGCCCAGCCTCTGCATCCGCGACCGGGCCTCCTGGCTCAGGCCGCGATCGGCCAGCATGCGCCGCAGCTCCTCGGTCGCGCCGTTGAGGCGAGCCTGCTCGCGGGCCAGGTCCTGAAGCTGCTGCGACGGATCGGACGACGACGAACTGCCGCCACCGCTCTGGCTCGGCATGTTCATCTGCGCCTCGGTCAGCAGGTGGATGACCAGCCGGTTGGCCTGCGCCAGGGCATCGCGCGCGTCGCGCTGCGCCACCGGCCCGCGGCCGTCCTCGAGGGCGCGCACGCCCTCGCCCATGCGCTCGATCAGCGCATCGAGCTGCTCGAGGATCTTCAGGATGCGCTGCGGCGACTCCTCCATCAGCTGCGCCAGCCCGTCCCGCACGGCGATGGTGGCCTGCTGCAGCCGGTGCTGGCGGCGCGTCAGGTCGCGCAGGCGCACGTCGCGCAGCCGGTCGGGCACGTCCTCGGCCACGGTCTCCTGCCGCGCCGACACCGCCAGCAGGTCGGCGGCCAGGCCGCGCAGCGACGACACCTGGTTCATCTGCATGGCCGACTGCATGGCGATCTGCGTCTTGAGCAGCACGTGGTACAAGCTGCCCAGGTCGCGCATCGCCTGCTGCTGCAGCTGGGCCGCCATCTGCGGATCGAGCTGCGCCAACTGCTCGGCAGCGTCGTTCATCCGGTTCTGCTGCTGCTTCTGCTCGAGCTGCTCGAGGGCCTGCTCGAGCGCCTCGCGCGCCTGCTCGTCACCGGGCTTCTCCTGGCCCTGCTCGGCCCGCTCGCGCATCTGCTCGACGGATTCGGCCAGGCGGTCCTTCAGCTCGTCCAGCTCGCGCGCCAGGTCCTGCTGGCGCCGGGCGTTCTCCTTCGCCTGGTCCGCGCCGGCCTGCTCGCGGCTGCGGTCGGCCAGGTCCTGCTGCCGCTGCATCATCTGCTCGAGCATGGCCGTCATGCTCTCGAGATCCTGCTCCCGGGCCATGCGGTCCATCATCGACTGCGCGGCATCGAGCCTCCGGGCCAGGTCCTGCTGTTGTCGCGCGGCCTCGCGCAGGGCATCGGCCAGCTGCTGCGGATCGCGCTCGCCACCCTCCTGCGCGCCCTGGCGCATCAGGTCCTCGAGCGCACCCTCCTGGGGCGGCGCCAGCAGCGCCTCGACCTCGTCGGCGCGCCGCAGCTGCTCCTCGGACGTGAGCTGGCTCGACGCCAGGTCTTCCAGCCGGCGGCGCAGTTCGTCGCCGATGCGGGCCAGCTCCTGCTGCAGCGCCTCCTGGCGGCGCAGCGCCTCTTCCATCTCCTGCTGGCGACCCCAGTCGGGCACCGGGTTCTTCATCAGTTCGCGGGTCAGGCGGTCGAGGTCGCGGTCCAGCTCGCGACTGCGGCGCCGCGCCTCGGCCAGTTCGGCCTCGCTGCGCTGCTCGCCCTCGTCCTGGCGCGCGAGCACGTCCGACGGCGCGGGCGCCATCAGCCTGATCGCCGACGAGCGGCCCACGCCCACCGGGCCGGGCTCGCGATTGTCATCGACCTCGGCCATCAGCTCCAGGGCCTGCCCCGGCGCCAGGCGCAGCGGGCCGGCTTCGATCTCCAGGGCCCAGCGGCCGCGCAGCGGCGGCTCGTGCCCCTCCAGCGGCGCCGTGCGCACGCGCAGCCGGCCGTCTCCCAGCCGGCGCTCGGCCCAGGATCCCGCCCGGTCCGTCGACAGCACCAGGGACGACCAGTCCCGGTCACCGGCCGCGCGTGCCAGCAGGCGGGTGCGGCCCAGGCCGTAGTCGTCGGCGGCGTCGAGCACCAGGGCCAGCGTGCCGTCCAGCGGCAAAAGGCCGTCGTCACCCGGGCGCACCAGCGCCACGGCCGGCGCCTGGTCGGGCGCCGCTGCGATCTCGTAGGCCAGCGGCGCGGCGTTGGCCAGGCCCCAGGCGTCCTCGATCAGGATGCGGAAGGCCACGTCCGCCGCGACATCCAGCTGGCCGGTCAGCGTGGTGCCCTCGATCGCCATCCGCGTCGTGTCGGCGCCGGCCACCAGCGCCGCGTGCGCCAGGGGACTGCCGGCCTCGCCGCGCAGCAGGACCCGGCTGCCGGCCGGCACCTCGATCCAGGCCGGCAGGCGCTCGAACCGCCGGACCTCGCCCCCGGTGTAGGCCGGCGGCACGACCTCGGCCCCCAGCTGCGTCAGCAGCGGGTGATCGCGCACGATGACCGCGCGCTCGGGCGAGACGATGGTGCCGCGCCGGAACCGCCAGTGGAAGTCCTCGGTCACCGCCGCCAGCGTGGTGCGCCACAGGCGCCCCGGGGCGTCGGCCGCATCACGGGCCAGGACGGCCGCCAGCGGCTGCCAGCGACCGTCGCCGCGGCGGACCTCGCAAACGGCCAGGCCGGGCCCGCCGGCGACATCCAGCGCCTCGACCGTCACGTCGCTGCCCGCGACCACCCACGACGGACCGGCCAGGGCCAGCAGCCCCGCGGTCGGCGGCACCGTCCGGCAGGTCCAGGGCGCCGCCAGGCGCGGCAGCCCCCGGCCCAGGTCCGCCGGAGCGAGCGCGCCCACGAGCACCAGCAGCCCCAGGGCGACACCGGCCGCCGCCAGCTGGGCCCGCGGCGCGGCGATCGCGACCACGTCGCCGGGCCCCAGCCGATCGAGGTGACCGGCCGCCGCGACGCGCACGCGCCGCACGAGCTCGCGGCCCACGGCCGTGTCCTCGGACCAGCGTTCGGGGCGCCGCAGCGACTCCTCGGCGGCCACCAGCAGGTTGGCGTGGGTGCGACGCGCCTCGATCCGGCGCACGAGTGCGGTCCGATCGGCCACTTCGCCCAGCGGCAGCAGCAGCCGCCGCACCGCCAGGAGCACGAGCAGGGCTCCCGTGCTGAGCGACAGGCCCCACGCCACCGGGACCGCCGGCGGCTCCGCCCCGCCCACCAGCCAGGCCGCCACGACCAGCGCGCCGCCGCCCCAGCCCGCCAGCGCCGCCAGCCCGTACAGGGCCACGCGCCGGCGCGTCCGCCCGAGCAGGGCGTCGAGGCTGCGGTCCAGGGCGTCTTGGGGGCGACGGGTCATCGTGGCTGCGTCCTCAGGGCCGGGTCAGGGCGTACATCAGGATGTTCACGGCCATCTTCGCGGCGGCCTCGCGCACCGGGGCCGGATCCCCGTGAACGTCGGGATCCTCCAGTCCGTCCCCGATATCCGACGACCACGTGTACAGGATCACCAGGCGCCCCCCGCGCGTGACGCCGAAGGCCTGCGCCGGATCGCCGTCGTGCTTGTGGATCTTCGGCAGCCCGGGCAGGTCGTAGTACGCCCGGAAGACCGGGTGGTCGGCCGGCAACGGCGCCAGCGGGGCGTCCGGGTACAGCCTGGCGACCATGGCGCGGAACGAGGCGTCGAGCCCGTAGTTGTCGTCGGCGTACAGGAAGCCGCCCGCGTCCAGGTACCGGCGCAGCGCCGCCAGCTCGCGCTCGGACAGCTCGATGGCGGCGAACGCGGCCGCCGCGTCCTTGATCGAGATCGTGGAGAAGTCGTTGATGCTGCGGCCGTCGATGGTGACCGCGAGGGTGAACGGCTTGAGGCGGGCGCCCTTGCACGCCGG
>DAOPJF010000009.1:0-19120 GCA_035399525.1 Candidatus Krumholzibacteriia bacterium
TGGCCTGCTTCACGCCGGCCTTTGCGTGGATCGTGCTGGGGGACTCGTTCTTCGCGATGGTCTTCCTCGTGTTCGGCATCCCGGTGATGCTGCTGTTCGGGGCGGTGGTGGTCCTGTGGGCCCTGGCCGGCAGCGTGGCCGCGCTGGTCCGCCGCACCCGAGGGCGGCCGGCGCCGCGGTTCGCGGTGCGCAGCTGGGGCGCGCTGCTCGGCCTGGTCGTGGCGACCGGCCTGGTGCTGGCCCCGCCGCGGCTGGCCGAGCATGGCGTGGCGATCGGCGCCAACTACGCGCGCTTCGATCCGGTGCGGTGGCAGGCCCAGGATCCGGCGAGCTGGACCGGCGGGGCCACCGACCGGCAGAAGATGCTGCGGCACCTGGAGGCCCGCGTGCTGCCGGGCAAGACCGAGGCCGAGATCGTGGCCCTGCTGGGGCCGTCGCTGGACACGTTCTACTTCGCCGGGTCGGACAAGGACCTGATCTATCTTCTGGGCCCCCAGCGGGGCCCGTTTGGTATAGATTCCGAGTGGCTGCTGATCTGGATCGGCGAGGACGGGCGCTTCGCGCGCTGCGAGGTCGCCGGCGATTGAATGCCCGGTCCCAGGGGTGACGTGATGCGGATGGGGACTCTGATCGGAAACGCGAAGGGACGCGCTGCGGTCCTCGTGCTGGCCGGCGGCATCCTGGGGACGATGGTGGCGGGCTGCTGGCCGGCCGGGTCCTTCGATGAGGGGACGATGGCCGAGGCGGTGGGCGAGCCGTGGGTCGATCCGGTCGCAGGTCTCCACGATGCGCCCGTCGGCAGCTACGTGAGCGTCACGATGCGCGACGGCAGGACGGTTTCGGGCTACCTTGCCGAGCGCAGCGCCAGCACCCTGACGGTGCGGGGCATCGGCTGGACCGCGAACCAGCGGACGATCTGCGAGGTCGTCGACATCGTGCGGTTCCGGTACGCGGAACGCGGGCCCGGCGACGGGGACCGGCGATACTAGACAGGGCTGCCGCGGGCGCGGCCCGAAGGAGTCATCCATGAAGCGCGTGACCGGCATCGGCGGCATCTTCTTCAAGGCGGCGGACCCCAAGGCGCTGGGCGCCTGGTACCGCGACCATCTCGGCCTGGATGTCCAGGACTGGGGCGGCGCCATGTTCTCCTGGGCCGGCGACGGCAATCCCGCCGGCGACGGCATGACCCTGTGGACGCCGTTCAAGGACGACACTGCGTACTTCGCGCCGAGCACCAAGCCCTTCATGGTGAACTTCCGCGTGCACGACCTGCACGCGCTGCTGGCCGCCCTGCGCGCCGAGGGCTGCACCGTCGACGACAAGGTCGAAGAGAGCGACTTCGGCAAGTTCGGCTGGGTCATGGACCCCGAGGGCAATCGCGTCGAGCTGTGGGAGCCGCCGCTGGGCCAGTGACGGCCGGCGGCATCCGGGGGGTACCGCATGTTCCATTCCCGACGATTCTCCGCGATCGCGGCCGCGCTGCTGCTGGCCGGGATCATCATGACCGCCGCCTGCCGATCCGGGAGCGCACCGATGAACGTCACGCTGGTCCGGGCCTTCGCCACGAGCTACACCGCCGCCTGGTGCAGCCAGAACCCCGCGCAGGTCGCCTCGTTCTTCGCCGAGGACGGGTCGCTGACCATCAACGGCGGCACGCCGTCGGTCGGCCGGCCGGCCATCGCGGCCTCGGCCCAGGCGTTCATGACGGCGTTTCCCGACCTGGTGGTGCGGATGGACGCCCTCGATGCGGCGGACGAAGGCTTCGTCTACCGCTGGACCCTCATCGGCACCAACACGGGACCCGGCGGCACCGGTCGACGCGTGCAGATCAGCGGCTACGAGGAGTGGACGCTGGGCCCGGGCCCGCAGATCGTGCGCTCGCTGGGCCACTTCGACGCCGCGGACTACCAGCGGCAGCTCGACGGAGGCGGCCGGTGATCACCGAACCGCGCGTCGCGCGCCGCGAGGACATCCCGGGCATGCACGCCGTGCGCCGCGCCGTGCGCGAGAACCGGCTGACCACCGACGCGGTCACCGAGGCCAGCTACGCGCCGGCCATGTTCGAGACCGGGCGGGGCTGGGTCGTCGAGGTCGACGGCGCCGTCGCCGGCTTCGCCGTGGGCAACGCGCGGACGGGGAACATCTGGGCGCTGTTCGTGCATCCCGACCACGAGGGCCTGGGCATCGGCCGCGCCCTGATGGACGTGATGGTGGACTGGCTGTTCGCCCAGGGGCTCGAGCGATTGAACCTGACCACCGAGCCGGGCACGCGGGCGCAGCGCTTCTACGAGACCGCGGGCTGGACGCGCGTGGGTGTCGACGCGCGCGGCGACGCGGCCTTCGAGCTGGCGCGGCCGGCGTGATCGCAGGGGGACGCCGGGCCCGGGCCGTGGTAGCCTGCCGGAAGGCCGGTCGCCATGGCGGCGTCCGCGGCAACTGATCAAGGGGGATCACCATGAAACGATACGGTGCGGAGTTCTTCGGCACGTTCTGGCTGGTGCTCGGCGGCTGCGGCAGCGCAGTGCTGGCGGCGGCGTTCCCCAACGTGGGCATCGGCCTTTTGGGCGTGGCGCTGGCCTTCGGCCTGACGGTGCTGACCATGGCGTTCGCCATCGGG
Source organism: Candidatus Krumholzibacteriia bacterium (assembly GCA_035399525.1). Lineage (GTDB taxonomy): Bacteria > Krumholzibacteriota > Krumholzibacteriia > LZORAL124-64-63 > LZORAL124-64-63 > JACZKN01. The sequence goes on from DAOPJF010000009.1 coordinate 2,618, forward strand.
CACATCTCGGGCTGCCACCTGAACCCGGCCGTGTCGGTGGGCCTGTGGGCCGGGGGACGCTTCCCGGCGAAGGACCTGCTGCCGTACATCGTCGCGCAGGTCCTGGGCGGCATCGCGGCCGGCGGCATCCTGTTCGTGATCGCCAGCGGCCAGGCCGGGTTCGACGTCGCGTCGGGCTTCGCGTCCAACGGCTACGGCGCGCACTCGCCCGGCGGCTACAGCCTGGCGGCGGCCCTGGTGTGCGAGATCGTCATGACCATGATGTTCCTGCTGGTCATCCTGGGCGCCACCGACAAGCGAGCGCCCCAGGGCTTCGCACCCATCGCCATCGGCCTGTGCCTGACGCTGATCCACCTGATCTCGATCCCCGTCACCAACACCTCGGTGAACCCGGCCCGCAGCACGGGTGTCGCGGTGTTCGTCGGCGACTGGGCCGTGGCGCAGCTGTGGCTGTTCTGGCTGGCGCCCATCGTCGGCGCGGTGCTGGGCGCCGTGGTCTACCGCTGGCTGGGCGGCGAGGACCGCTAGGCCGTGACGCACGAGCACCTGCGCATCGCGAGGCCGGTGACGGACCTGGCGCGCGCCGAGGCGATGTACCGCGACGGCCTGGGCCTGGTGCGCCTGGGCGGGTTCGGGGGGCACGACGGGTTCGACGGGGTCATGCTCGGTCGGCCCGAGGGCGCCTGGCACCTGGAGTTCACGTGCTGCCGGACGCACCCGGTGCGTCCGGCGCCCACCGCCGAGGACCTGCTGGTCATCTACGTGCCCGACCGCCCGGCGTGGTCGCGGCGCTGCGAGGCGATGACCGCGGCCGGGTTCCGCGCCGTCGCATCGTTCAATCCGTACTGGGACAGGGCCGGCCGCACCTTCGAGGACGGGGACGGGTACCGGGTGGTGGTGCAGGGGGCGGCGTGGCAGGACATGACCACCACCAACGCGAAGGAGAGTTGACCATGCCCGGAACCGTTCGCCTGCACCGTGTCCTGAAGGCTCCGCCCGAGCGGGTCTTCCGCGCGTTCACCACTGCCGAGGCGCTGGCCAAGTGGATCCCGCCCTACGGCTTCACCTGCACGGTCCACCACCTGGACGTCAAGGTCGGCGGCACCTTCCGCATGGCCTTCACCAACTTCACCACGGGGCACGGCCATGCCTTCGGCGGCGAGTACCTCGAGATCGTGCCCGACCGGCGGTTGCGCTACACCGACGGCTTCGACGATCCCAACCTGCCCGGGGTGATGGAGGTCACCGTCGACCTGAAGGCCGTCTCGTGCGGCACCGAGCTGTCCATCGTGCAGGACGGCATCCCGGACCTGATCCCGCTGGAGATGTGCTACCTCGGCTGGCAGGAGTCGATGGTGCAGCTGGCGCGGTTGGTGGACCCCGAGATCAGGGAGGAAGCATGACCAGGGAGCGGCCCACCGATCGCGGCCGCTCGCGGTGGTCGTTCGCCCGCACGTTGCTGGCGTGCCTGGCGGTCGCGCTGGTGTCGACCATCGTCGTCTACCGGCCCGACCGCCCGGCGCCCGCCATCCGGCCCGGGTCGTCGGCGGGCCCCGCGTTCACGGTGCAGGTCATCCGGCCGCGGATGGGCCTGCCCATGGGCGGCATCGTGCCGCCCGGCTGGTTCGGCGTCGATGCCGCGCTGCGGTTCGACCAGGGCAGCGCCGGGGCGACGGTGGTCGCCGCGGCGCCGGATCGGCTCGAACTGCGGGCCGAGGGTTGGTCGGTGACCATCGTCGTGGCCGCCGACGGCACCATCGCGCGGGGGACCGAGGCGGTGTTCCCGCTGATCTTCGAGGAGCGCGAGCGGCGGGTGCGCTGCCGGATCGGCGATCCGGCCGTGGGGTCGTTCACGGTCGAAACCCTGGCCGACGGCAGCCTGGCCGGCCGCTTCGACCTCGAGCTGGCCCGCTGCGAGGACGCCGAGACCGGCAAGGCACTCGGTTGGCCCCCCAAGCCGTTCGTGCTCCATGGCAGCTTCGATCGGGTGCCGGCGACGGAGGCGCACTAATATTACAGCGCATTTTTTGCACTGTAGTGACGCGCGTCGCCCGAATCGTCCCGAATCCCGTATCTTCCCGGCGCCACCGACGCTGAAATCTGGTATTCTTTCGTCCGAATTCGATACCGGGCTCCCACCAAGGACACCGCCATGGACCTGCCGAAGTCCCTCGCGCACTACGACGTCTCGACGCTGCTGGGCCGGGGCGGCATGGGCGAGGTGGTCCGCGCGCGCGACACGCGGCTCGGGCGCGAGGTCGCGCTGAAGCTGCTGCCCGAGTCCTTCGTCGGCGACCCCGAGCGCCAGGCGCGCTTCGAGCGCGAGGCGCGCCTGCTGGCGCTGCTGCAGCATCCCAACGTGGCGACGGTGTACGGCCTCGAGCGGGACGGCGGGCGCCAGTTCCTGGTCATGGAGCTGGTCGAGGGCGAGGACCTGGCCCGGCGCCTGGCGCGCGGTCCGCTGCCGCTGGATGATGCGGTCGCCGTGGCCGCGCAGATCGCCGCCGGGCTCGAGGAGGCCCACGAGCGCGGCATCGTGCACCGCGACCTGAAGCCCGGCAACGTCATGCTGACCGCCGACGGCAAGGTGAAGATCCTGGACTTCGGCCTGGCGCGCGCGTTCCTGGGCGACGACGGCGAAGACGGCGACGCATCGAACTCGCCGACCCTGACCGCGGCCATGACCGGGGCCGCAACCATCCTGGGCACGGCGGCCTACATGAGCCCCGAGCAGGCGCGCGGGCGGCCCGTCGACCGCCGCGCCGACATCTGGGCGCTGGGCGTGATCCTGTACGAGATGCTCAGCGGCCAGCGCCTGTTCGCCGGCGAGACCATCAGCGACACGCTGGCGGCGGTGCTGCGGCAGGACGTGGACCTGGGCGCGCTGCCGGGCGCGGTGCCGCCGGGATTGCGGCGGCTGATCGCGCGCTGCCTCGAGCGCGATCCGCGGCGGCGGCTGCGCGATGCGGGCGAGGCGCGCATCGCGCTGGAGGATCCCGGGCTGCTGGCGCCCGGCGCGGCGGCGGCGCCGGCTGGCGGGCGCGGACGCGCCCCGCTGTGGCTCACGGCGATCGTGGTCGTGGCCGCAGGGGTCGCGGCGCTGGCCTGGCAGTTCAAGCCGCAGCCCGAGCGCCCGGTGCGCAGGTTCGAGCTGGGCGTGGAGAGCAACCAGGACGTGGACCCGGCGGCGCCCGCCCTGGCCATCAGCCCCGACGGGACGCGCATCGCCTGGGTCGGCGGCGGCCGCGTGTGGATCCGCATCCTGTCCGAGGACGCGGCGCGCGCCGTGGAGGGATCGGAGAACGCCGAGGTCGCGTGCTGGTCGCCCGACAGCGACTGGTTGGCGTTCGCGGTGGGGCGCATCCTGTGGAAGGTGCCCGCGGACGGCGGGCATCCGCAGCGCGTGGGCGACATCGGCGGCACGCCCGGTGCGGCCGGCGGCGCGGCGTGGCTGCCGGACGGCCGCATCTACGTGACCACCGGCGACCGCGGCGTCGTGGCCCTGGCGGCGGCCGGCGGCAAGCCCGATTCCGTCGTCACGGTGGACCTGGAGGTGGAGCAGGACCTGCACCACGTCGCGCCGCTGCCGGGCGGCGGGCTGGTGTTCGTGATCCATCGCCTCGACGGCATCAACTCGCTGGGGGTGTGGCGCGACGGCGAGCGGAAGATCATCCTGCGCTTGCCGGGCGAGTACCTGCGGCATCCCTGCTGGTCGCCCACCGGGCACATCCTGTACAGCCAGAACGAGGCGCAGCCCGGGCTGTGGGCCCTGCCGTTCGACGCCGACCGCCTCGAGGCGACGGGCGATCCGTTCTTCCTGTCGACCGGCTCCAACAAGCCGACGGTGGCCGCGGACGGGACGCTGGTCTACGTGGCGTACGGCGGCCAGCTGCAGGAGCACGAGCTTGTGCTGCTGGATCGGCAGGGGCGCGACGTCCATCTCTTCGGGAAGCGGCACAGCCTGTGGCCCTTCCCGGCGATCACGCCGCAGGCCGACCTGGCGGCCGCCGTGGTGCGCGAGGACGCGGGCGTGTGGGACCTGTGGGTGTTCGACGACCGCGGCGCCGCCGTGCGGATGACCGACGATCCGGCCGAGGAGGACTGCCCGATCCTGACGGCCGACGGGCGCTACGTCATCTACGGCGCAGGCAACGCCGGCGACTGGCGGATGATGCGGAGCGCGGTCGACGGCACCGGCGAGGCCGAGCTGCTGCGGGGGCCCGATCAGCCGCTGCCGCCGCACTACTACGCCACCAACCCCAGCCTGTCGCCTGACGGACGCTCGCTGATCTACGCGGCGAAGGGCCTGGAGGGCAGCCAGGACATCGTGATGATGCCGCTGGACGCCGACTGCCGGCCCGCGGGCGAGCCGCAGATCGTGATCGGCACGAAGGCGGCCGAGATGGGCGGCGCGCTGTCGCCGGACGGCCGCTTCCTCGCCTACATGTCGGACGTGACGGGCCGCTACGAGGTGTACGTGGCCCAGTTCCCTTCGGGCGCCGGGCGCCGGCAGGTGTCGGTGGACGGTGGGCAGTGGCCCCAGTGGCGCAGCGACGGCCGCGAGCTCTGCTACGCGGGCGACGACTCGCTGCGTTCGGTGACCATCGAGCTCGGCGAGCGCGTGCTGATCGGCGAACCGCGCGGGCTGTTCGTCCTGCCACGCACGGCGCAGTCCCTGTTCACGGGCCTGCGGGAGGGCTTCGGCATGACGCCCGACGCGCGGACCTTCCTGGTCACGCGCGTCGGCAGCGATGACCGCGGCGACCAGCCGCGGGCCCGCATCGCGGTCGTCGAGAACTGGCGGGCCGCCTACCGGTAGCCTGGCCGGATCCGCAGCCGGTCACCATCCCGCGGGCTCGCTCGATGCATACGTGGCGATGGCCGCGGCGAACAGGATCGCGGTCATGGCGACGCCCGTCCACTGGCTGAACTTCACGCCGGCGTAGGGCACGTTCGACGTGCGCGGCGCCCACAGCGATCCGCCGGTAGGGTTGTACGCTTCTTCCAGGTCGTAGGTGTGCCAGGCCAGCGACTCGACGCCCAGTGCGAAGGCCAGGGTCGAGGACGGCGCCACTTCCGCCTCGAGGGCCCAGCCGGGCTGCCGATCGAGATCGCCACTGCCCGACAGCAGGTACCACGTGCCGCTGAACTGCGCGTAGGCCTTGCCGCTCGTGCCCAGGGGCAGCCGCCGCAGGACCTTGGGCCCCACGCGGAAGCCGTAGCCGTCCACGGCGCTGCGCACGCCCAGGCCCCAGGCCGCGTCGCGGCCGTTCCAGCGCAGGCCGGCGAGTTCCCAACTGAGCATCACGGGACTGGTGCCGGCTTCGTCGTAGTCTTCCCGGGCCGCAAGGCCCACCGCCGCCCCGGCCTGGAAGTGGACGTGCAGGGGGGCAGGCGGCGCACCGCTCGCGTCGACGGCGGGCCGCGCGCTGGCCGGGGCGATGATCATGATCGCGAGGGTGAGGGCGCCGACAGGGAGCGTCATGATCGTCCTCCGTTCACGCCGCGCCGCGCCGACGCTAGTTGCCGAACATGGAAGAGCTCTGCAGGCTCGAGGCCACCATGACCCCGCCCACCACCAGGCCCGTCACCACGATCAGGCCGGCGGTCGCCACGCCGTCGGTGAATTCCTTGTGGATCAGGCGCACGGAGCTGCGCGGGATGGTGCGGACATCCGGCTTGTCCTCGTTGCGGACACTGTTGTCGGCCATGACGCCCCGGGACAGGTCCAGGGTCACCGACGCGTCGGTGATGCCGATGATCCGGCCGCGCACTACGTCGCCGGACACCAGCGTCAGGGTGACGGTGTCGCCTTCGTGGACCTCGGGCAGGGCCCCGGATTCGTCCGCGGGCAGGGCGCCGCCGTGGGGCCAGGTCGCCAGGCGGGCGGTGCTGCAGCCGGCAGCGGTGAACACGAGAACGACGAGCCAGGTCATGCGCAGCCATCGGTTCATGGTCGGACCTCCCGGTCAGGGCGATGCCCCGGGCATCGCAAGTGGTGCGCCATGGCGGCGGGTATTGCAACTTGTTGTACGGCTTTTGGTTGATGGCGCATGAAGCAACCCTCCCGGCGGGCCCTGTACGCGATGGAACACACGGACGCATCCGGATGTGCACGGACGGCGCGCCGCCGGCGGCCCAATTTGGAGGGTGATCACGGGGGCCCGCCGCGCTACCATGCACCGGCGCCGGCCGAGGGGCCGCGCTCCATCGCAACCCCATTGCCCAGCCGACATCGGGGAGCTTCGCCTGTTCATGGACCGCACCTCTTCGCCGCCGGCGTCGCCCCGGACGCTCCTGCTGCAGTTCCTGGCGCTGTGGAGCTTCGGCGCGGTGCAGCCGCTGCTGCAACTGATCGGCGCGCAGCCCGAGTTCCTGCTCGTGCACCACACCGGGCGGGCCGACCTGCTGATCATGATCGCGGGTCTGTTCCTTGCGGTGCCCGTTGCTGCTGCGGCGGCGGTGATGCTCGCGGGGCTGGCCGGGCGCCGGATCGGCACCGCGGCGCACGGGCTGGTCGCGGCGGCGCTGGCCATGATCGTGTTCGTGCCCATCGTCGACCGGACGTCGGGACTCGCGGTCGGGCCGGTCCTGGCCGTCGCGGCGACGTCGTCGCTGGCGCTGGCCGCGCTGCTGGCCGGCAGCGCGCGGGCGGGACGCGGCTTCCGGTGGCTCGCGCTGGCGGCGCCGGCGTTCCTGGCGCTGTTCCTGGCCAACGGGCCCATCCTGCGCATCCTGATGCCGCGGCCGCAGCCGGCGGCGGTCGAAGGCGCGGCGGCGGCGCATCCGGTGGTGATGCTGATCTGCGACGAGTTCCCGACCGCCTCGCTGATGCGCACCGACGGCAGCCTCGACGCGCCGATGTACCCGAACTTCGCGCGGCTGGCGGGCATGTCCACGTGGTACCGCAACGCGACGACCGTCAGCGGCGCGACGCTGCGCGCCGTGCCCGCGATCATGACCGGGCGCTTCCCGCGGTGGAAGGAGGCGCCCACGGTCGCCGACCATCCCCGCAGCATCTTCACGCTGCTCGGGCGCACGCACCACGTGCACGGGCTCGAGACCCAGACCGACCTGTGTCCCGACGCCCTGAAGTCCGTGCCCGGTCCGGGGCTGGCGATGCGCCTGGACCTGCTGGCCGCCGACCTGGCGGTGCTGTTCAGCCACGTGGCGACGCCCTCGGCCTGGCGGGACCGCCTGACGCCGGTGGACAACAAGTGGGGCGACTACCGCGGCACGCAGGAGTCGGGCGACGAGCCCGGCGAGCTGCGGACGAAGATCGACCGGTTCCGCGCCTTCATCGCCTCGATCGAGAAGCACGAGCGCCCCGACCTGGTGGTGGCCCACGTGCTGCTGCCCCACAATCCGTATCGCTTCCTGCCGGGCGGAACGATCTACTCGTGGCGCGAGAGCGAACCGCTGGAGAAGGGCGGCATCTGGTCCGACGACGAACTCGTCGTGGCCCACGATTACCGCAGGCACCTGGCGCAGGTGGCGGCCCTCGACGAGCTGCTGGGCGAGCTGCTGGACCGCCTGCAGGACCAGGGGCTGCTCGACGAGGCGCTGGTGGTGGTGACGGCCGACCACGGCGCGGGCTTCCGGCCCGGCGAGGGGCATCGGCGGTTCACCGGCGGCAACGCATCGGGCATCCTGTCGGTGCCGCTGTTCATCAAGCTGCCGGGACAGGTGACCGGGACCATCGACGATCGCTTCGTGCAGACGGTCGACATCATGCCGACGGTGGCGGCGGCCCTCGGCGGGGCGCCGGGCTGGAGGTTCGACGGCGTCGACCTCGCCGATCCGGCGGCGGCGCGGCGGACGGAGCTCGATTTCTTCGACGCCGACGTGTTCGAGCACCGCGTGATCGCGCCAGGGCGGCTGGCCGAGCGGATGGACGTCGTGCGCTGGAAGGCGTCGCTCTTCGGCGAGGAGGGCGACTACCGCCGGCTGTTCTCCATGGATGCCGATCCCGACCTGCGGGGCCTGCCGGTCGCCGACCCCACCATCCCCCTGCACCCGACCCTGGATGCCACCCTGGCGCACAGCAGCCGCTACGGCGAGGTGCGCCGGAACTCGACGTTCATTCCCGCGGCGCTCTCGGGCACCGTGCGCGGGGCGACCGCCGGGGGCCGGCTGCAGCTGGCGGTGGCGGTCGACGGCGTGCTGGCCGGGTTCACCGAGACGTACCTGGCGCCCGAGGCCGGCGGCGCGCTCGCCTGGCGGGCGCTCGTGCCGCCCGAGGTGTTCCGCGACGGCTCGAACCTGGTCGAGCTCTTCCTGGTCGGTGCGCCGGGTGCGGGGCCGCGGCTGCAGCGCATCCCGCTCGAGGTCGCGTCGATGCTGGGCCGCGAACTGGGGAGCCGGCCCGCCGCCGGCGCGGCCGAGCGGGGCCTGCGGAAGAACGCGCTGTGGGGCGAGCGGCCCATGCGCTGGACCGACGGACGGGCCCGCTGGGACATCCCGCTCGGGAGGGACGAGCAGCCGCACACGCTGCATGTCGACCTGGTCAGCACCGGCCCGGCGGGCGCGCAGCTGAAGGTCGTCGTCAACGGCGTCGCGTTGCTCGATCGCTTCCTGCCCGGGGGCGGGTGGCGGGGCGAGCTGCCGCTCGTCGACGTGCCCGCGGCGGGCCACCTCGCCATCGAGCTGATCAGCAGCACCTTCGTCCCGGCCGAGCGCGACCCGGCGAGCGGCGACCACCGCACGCTCGGGGTGGCGGTGGCATCGCTCGTGGTCGAGTAGCCGGCGGCGGGTCAGGTTCGCGCCCGGTCCCGCTTGCTGAAAACAAGATATCTATGGTATTCTATTGCCCATGATCGCCCCCTCCAAAGCCGAGGTCACGCGCCTGTTGCGGGCATGGGAGCCCCAGGGCCACGAGCGCCTGCTCGAGCTGCTGTACGACGAGCTGCGTCGTGCCGCCGGCCGGTTGATGGCGCGCGAGCGCGTCGAGCACACCCTTCAGCCGACCGCGCTGGTGCACGAGGCCTGGCTGCGCCTGGTCGACCAGGCGGCGGTGGGCTACGTGGACCGCGCCCATTTCCTGGGCATCGCCGCCCGTTGCATGCGCCAGGTGCTGGTGGACCACGCGCGCGGCCGCGCCGCCGCCAAGCGCGGCGGCGGCTGGGGGCAGGTCACCCTGGACGAGGGCCTGCTGGCCGGCGGCAGCCAGGACCTGGAGCTGCTGGCCCTGGATGAGGCCCTGGGCCGGCTGGCCGCGCTCGACGAGCGCGCCGCCCAGGTGGCCGAGCGCCGCATCTTCGCCGGCATGACCATCGAGGAGATCGCCGAGGACCTGCTGGTGTCGCGGCGCACCGTCGACGGCGACTGGGCCACGGCCCGCCTGTGGCTGACCCGCGAGCTCGAGGACCGCTGAGATGGACGCCGCGCGCTTCCGCCAGGTGAAGGCCGTGCTGGTGGAGGTGCTGTCGCGCGACCCGTCCGCGCGTCCCGCCTACCTGGACGCCGCCTGCGCCGGCGATCGCGACCTGCGGCGCGAGGTGGAGGACCTGCTGTCGCGGGCCGACGCGGCCTCGACCCTGGTGGACCACGGCGCCGACGGGGCGCGCGCGGTGCGCGCGCTGGCCGAAAGCGTCGAGCCCGGACCGACGCCGATGCCCGAGCGCATCGGGCCCTACGCGGTGACCGGCGTGCTGGGCGAGGGCGGCATGGGCGTGGTGTACCGCGGCCGCCAGGACGAGCCCATCCGCCGCGAGGTGGCCATCAAGGTGCTGCGGCGCGGGCTGGACACCGCGCGGGTGCTCGAGCGCTTCGCGTGGGAACGCCGCTCGCTTGCGCGCATGGATCATCCCCACATCGCCCGCATCCTGGACGCCGGCTCGGCCGACGACGGGCGGCCCTACGTGGTGCTCGAACTGGTGGACGGCGTTCCGGTCACCCAGTGGTGCCGCGAGCGGCAGGGCTCGCTGGACCGGCGGCTGGCGCTGATGATCGGCGTGTGCCGCGCGGTGCAGCACGCCCACGACCGCGGCGTGCTGCACCGCGACCTGAAGCCCGGCAACGTGCTGGTGCGCGAGGTCGACGGCGCGCCGGTGCCCTGCATCATCGACTTCGGCATCGCCAAGGCCCTCGAGGAGTCGGACACCGAGCTGACCCTGGCGGGCCAGGTGGTCGGGACGCCCGCGTACATGAGCCCCGAGCAGCGCGCGGGCGACACGGCGCGGGTCGACGTGCGCAGCGACGTCTACGCCCTGGGCGTGATGCTGTACGAGCTGCTGACCGGGCTGCGGCCCGGCGACGAGGGCACCGGCGGCGGCTCCGGGCGCGACCTGCTGCGCCCCAGCCGCGCCGCGACCACCGTCACCGACGGCGCCGTGCCTTGGCGTCGGCGCCTGCGGGGCGACCTGGACCGCATCTGCCTGATGGCCGTCCGGCCCGAGCCCGAGCGGCGCTACCCGTCGGCCCAGGCCCTGGCCGACGACCTGCAGCGGTTCCGCGAGGGCCGCCCGGTGACCGCCACGCCCGACAGCCTGGGGTACCGGCTGCGCAAGACGGCGCGGCGGCACCCGGTGTGGGTGGCGACGGCCGCGGCGGCGGCTGTCTTCGCGGTCGCGGGCGTGGCCTTCCTCGGCTACCACGCCGACCGGCTGCACCGCGAGTCGGCCCGGGCGCTGAAGGCCGAGCAGCAGGCGCGCGAGGAAGCCGACGCCGCCACCGCCATCGCCTCGTTCCTGGAGAACCTGCTCACCGACATCGATCCCGAGCAGGGCCAGGGCGGCGACGTGACGGCGGCCCAGCTGCTGGACGACGGCGCGCAGCGGCTGAAAACCGACCTGCGCGACATGCCGGTGGTGCGCGGGCGGCTGCTGCGCATCATGGCCCAGGCCCGGCACAGCATGGCCGACCACGAGGCGGCGCTCGTGCTGGCGGACAGCGCGCTGGCGGCGTTCCGGGAGGTCGCCGACACGACGTCCACGCTGGGCGAGCGGGCCGAGGTGCAGTCGCTCGCCGGCACCATCAACTACGACCTGGGCAACTACGCGGCAGCCGAGTCGCACGATCGGCGGGCCTTCGCCCTGTCGCGGGCGGCGGGCCCCGAGCCGACGGCGTTCGAATCGGACCTGCTGGCGGACATCGCCACTTGCCTTCAGGCACAGGGGCGGGTCGACGAAGCGGCTGACCTGTTCCGCGAGTCCATCGCCATGGCTGATTCCCTCGATACGGAGGAGGGACAGAAGTCGGCGGCGTGGGCACGGTCGAACCTGGGTTACATGCTGTACCAGCAGGGCGACTACCTCGGGTGCCTGCGCGAGCTCGAGCTGGCCCTCGCGGCGCAGCGCCGCCTGTTCCCCGGCGACAGCATCGAGCTGGGCAACACGCTCAACAACATGGGGGGCATCGAGCGCGAGCTCGGGAACATGCCGGCGTCCGAGCGCTACTTCACCGAGGCGCTGGACCTGTACCGTCGCATCTACGGCGAGGCGCACCCGGCCATCGCCCGGGGCATGGTGCAGGTCGCGCGCGCGGCGCTCGAGCGGGGCGACACCACGCGGGCGGTCGACCTGGCCGAGCGCGGGCACGCCATGAACCGGGAGATCCTGGGCGACGACCACGTCTACACGACGATCTCGGGGCTGGCGCTGGCGCGGATGCGTCAGGCGCAGGGACGGTCCGCCGAGGCCGACTCGCTCTACCGCTGGGTGCTGGCCGTGCGCGAGGAGCGCCTGGGCCCCGACCGGCGCCGCACGCGCGAGGCGCGGGCCGCCCTGGGCCGGTTCCTGCTGGCCGAGGGACGCGACGCCGAGGCCGAGCGCGAGCTGTCCACCCTGCTGCGGGACGAGCAGGAACGCCTGGACAGCGAGCATCCCCGGCTGAACAAGCTGCGCGTGGACGTGGCCGAGGCCGAGCTGCGCCTGGGCCGGCACAACGAGGCGCGCGCCCTGCTGCAGCAGGCGCTGCCGCGCCTGGAGATCGTGTTCGGCGCCGACGGCAAGGAGACCGTGCGGGCGCGGCAGCTGCTGGCCTCCGCCGGCTGATCGGTTCGCGGTCGCGACGAGGTCAGCGGACCAGCGCCAGCTTGGTCGTCCCGGTGCTTCCGGCCGCGGTCGCCCTGGCGAAGTACACGCCCGACGGCATGGCGCGACCGGCGTCGTCCGCTCCGTCCCAGGTCAACGCGTGGGTGCCCGCTTCGAGCGCGCCGTCGACCAGGACGCACACGCGGCGGCCGCGCAGGTCGTAGACGGCCACGGTCGCGTGTCCGGCGGTCGGCAGCGTCAGCGCGATCGTCGTGCGGGGGTTGAACGGGTTCGGCCGCGCATCGCCCAGCAACCGGCGGTCTGCGGGCGCCTCGGGCACGCCGGAGGGGATCCCCGTGAACAGCGTCGGATCGCCGGTCCACTCGGCCAGGCCGCAGCTCGGGCGACCGCCGGCGTGGGTGAACGATCCCGCGATGATGAGGTTCGTGCCGTCGGACCTGGCATCGGTCACCAGGTCGCCGTACGAGCCGCCGCCCAGCCCCGAGCCCACCGCGGCCCAGCGCTCGCCGGTCCAGAGCGCGATGCCCGACGCCGGCGTCGGCCCCGCTTGCGTGAAGCGGCCCAGGGCGAAGATCCGGCCGCGATGGTAGACCACCTCTTCGACGGCGCCGTTGAAGTCCCCCGGCAGCATGCTCCAGTCCGTGCCGTCGAAGGCCCACACGTTGTGGACGCTGTAGGTGGTCCGGACGGCGGCCGCGAACCGGCCGGGCTCGGTGCCGGCGACGGCGGCGACGTTCAGCCCCGGCACGGTCGAGCCGATGCCTACCCACGCTCCCCCGGTGAGGCGGGCCACGTTGCCGGTGGTCACGCCGTTGATGGTCGTGAAGGAGCCGGCGGCGATGAGCTGGCCATCGGCCTCGGTCGTGGCGATCAACGCGCCGTTGGTCGTGAAGGCGCCCATGTCGGCAAAGGTGCCGGTCGCCGGGTCGATGCGGTACAGGCGCTGGTAGCCGAAGCTGTACAGCCACGGGCCGGCGGCCTGCAGGCCGGACAGGGAATAGTCCGGCGTCGCGACCCGCTGCCAGCCGAAGCGGTCCCCCTGCCACACCAGCCGCGCCAGCTCGTGGACGGCGATGTCCCAGTCGATCCACTCGAACACGGCCCACGGCGACGTGCCCACGCACTGCAGGTCGATGAGGGTGGACGGGTAGGACGTGGCGATATCATCCGGCGAGCCGGCCGGGAACCAGGTGTCGCCCATGTGCAGCGCCGCCCCGTCGATGCGCGCGCCGGCGGCGATGGTGCAGCTGCCGCCGACGACCAGGCCCTGTCCGTAGGGGGCGAGGGCGCGGTAGCCACCGGAGAATCCCGAGGCCGGGAACACGTCGCGCACGGTCGAGCCGTCGAACGCCGCCAGTCCCGGTGTGAACAGGGTGTCGACCTCGCCGGCGTCGGCCTGCAGCACCAGGCGGCCATCGTGCTCGATCATCGCGCCGGGGTGCACCGCGGCCACCTGGTGCCAGGCGCCGCCGGCGTTGGACTGCAGGACGTAGACGTAATGGTGGGGTATGACCATCACCGTCGTGGCGGCGTACACGTCGCCGTCGTACACGCCCAGCGCGTCGGGCCACAGGGTGGTCGACTCCTCGGTCCAGGTGGCGCCGTCCCAGCGCCGGAGCGCGCGGTAGCCGTAGTACCCGTCGTCGCCGAAGGCATACAGCGCGTCGGCGGTGGCGGTCATGGCCGACACGGGGTAGGGGAAGCCGCCGCCCACGTCCACCAGCTGCTGGCCGTCCCACGCGGTCAGGTAGGCGACGCTGTCGCCGCGGGCCGTGGTGAAGCTGCCGCCGGCATACAGCAGTCCATCGACCACTTCGAGGAACAGGACCGTGGCGTTGGTCTGCAGCACGTTCTCCCAGGCGTCGCCGTCCCAGCGGTAGGCGCCGGCGTACAGGTCGCCCTGGAAGCTGGCCACGGCCCGCGGCGTCGAGAAGGGCAGGCCGCCGCCCAGGTCCTGCCAGGCCGCCCCGTCCCACAGGGCTACGTGGTCCAGCGCCTGCGTTCCCGAGTGCGTGAAGGCGCCCACCGCCGCGATGCCGCCGCCGAAGTCGCACAGGTCGTAGACCGTACCGTCGAGCCCGTCGCCCAGGGGCAGGGCGTCGACCACGGCGACCTCGGGCGTGGCCGTGGTCACGAGTGCCGCGATGTTCGCCAGGGGCGTCGTGCCGACGGCGTTGAAGCTGCCGGCGACGTACAGCACGCCCGTGTGCGAGACCATGCTGCGGACCGTGCCCACGATGCCGGCCGGCGGGTAGGCCTCGCTCCAGCATTCGTCGCCGGGGTCGGCGGCCAGGGCGCTGGCGGCGGCGATCAGCAAGGCGGCGAGCGTCGCGATGGCGACGGCGCGGTGGCGCAGGATGGATGGGCGCATCGGGGTCCCCCTGGCAGGGCTGACCGCACCGGCGCCGGCTGACGGCGGAACGGCATACGCTGGGCGATGGCGAACCCGCTGATCATACCCGATCAGGAGGTCCGGATCAAACCGCGGGGCGGGACCTTGGCCCCGCCCCGCGGCATCTCCCTCCGTATCAACGATTTCTACAAGGCGTACTTCACCAGCAGCTGCTCGACCAGCCACGCCCGCTGGGCGTCATTCACCGCCTGGCCGTAGGCCTTGATCTCGGCGATGTCCACCGACGACCCGGTGCTGCTGCCCAGCCGCGCGCCGATGTACTCCAGCAGGTCCGAGGTCAGCGCCGGATTCTGCGCGACGGGATTCTGGGCCCCGCCCACCCAGACGGTCATGCCCTCGGTGCGGCTGAAGCGGAACGTGTACAGCTGGAAGCCCGTCAGCGGCAGCGAGACCGGGGCGTCGAGGCGGGGACCCAGGTGGCCCATGGACACCTGCGACGGGTTGCGGAACCCGATCTCCAGGGACGTGCGCTGGTTGGCGCCGCCGCCGAACAGGACGTTGGTCGGGTAGTTCATGCTCGAGGACACGGTGCGCGCCACCACCAGCACCGTGTAGTCGTCGTGGGCGAAGTCGAGCCCCGGGAACGCCAGGCTGTTGCCGAACGACCCGGCGCCGCCGCCGAAGCGCACGGCGGGCTGGCCGTTGATGGCGCCCGTGATCCAGGTGCCCGCGCTGCTGATGCCCGCCGGCAGCGTCGCGTCCATGGTCGGATCGGCGAAGCTGTTGGCCCAGCGGGTGAGGTGGTTCGACCCGTTGCGGCTGGTGCCCTGGTCGGCGCGGTACCAGAAGATCGGGTTCTCGAACGACTCGCCCACCGGCACGCACTGGGTCAGGTCGTACTCCGAGGCCACCCCGACGCGCACGATGCGGTCGCGGTGGGCCACGCTGCGCACCACGTACGACAGGGGCACGCCGGTGTCGATCTGCCCGCCCTGGGCGAGGTAGGCCTTGAGCGTCTCGAAGTCGGTGGTGATGGCGCCGATCGCCGACTCGCTCTCGCCGCCGAGCGCGTAGGCCGAGATCTGCACGTTCTCCAGCTCGCTCAGGTAGGTCGCGTCGACGCCCAGCGAGCCGCCGGCCACCGCCGTGCGCAGCGAGGCGTCGATGGACGCCTCGATCTCGGTGCTGGTGGCCGTCGACTCGACCAGCAGGTAGAAGATGCGCCCGTAGGTGACCGACGAGATGAACGCCGGCGGGTTGCCCGGGCCCACGAAGGGATCGAGCTCGGCCGGGGTGACGTTCGCGGCGAAGAAGTCCTCGACCGCCGTGGGGATCTCGAAGGCCATGGTGAAGTAGCTCTGCACCAGCTTCACCACGAAGCGGTGGTAGTCGTGGTCGGTGTGGAAGTCGAGCGAGGCGTCGACCGAGCCCACCAGGTTCTGCGCGCTGACGTCCAGGGCCAGCGCCAGCTCGTCGTGGCTGCGCACCTCCTCGAGGGTGAACGTGAACCGCGCGGGCACGGTGTTCGACGCGTTGGCGATGATGTCGTTCTGGGCGTCGAGGATGCTGCCGAGGCTGACCACCGGGATGTCGCGGCTGACCGACGACGACCCGTTGAGGATGGTCATCACCACGCGGCCGCCGCCCCGGCGCACGGGGATCGGGTTGGGCGTGGACTGGCCCAGCGAGTTGCCCTGCAGCAGGTTGCCGGGGAAGATGACCTCGGCGTTGGGGTCGAACTGCGGGAACTCGCCCGGCGCCTCGATCACGCTGTAGTGCGTGGTCGTGCAGAAGTAGTCCTCGTTGCCGACCGTCTCGAGCACGGTCTCGCCCGGGGTCTCCTCGTTCTTCGTGGTCACGGTCTCGAACTCGCCGCCGGTGGCGATGACCTCGTCGAAGCTGCCGGGCGTCGGGGTGCCGGGGTTGTCGCTGCTGCTGCAGGCGACGCAGCCGAACACGAGGGCCGCCGTGGCGAGCATGATCAGGATGAGCTTGCGCATGGTCGTTCTCCTTTCCTGTGGGGCCCTAGAAGGTGGGCTCGCCGGTGTCGACCACGACCTTCACCTCGGCGGTGAGGCCGGCCAGGCCGTTGTTGCCGTTGCTGTCGGGACGGATGCAACGGCAACAACGGCCTGGCCGGCCTCACCGCCGAGGTGA
>DAOPJF010000010.1:0-18610 GCA_035399525.1 Candidatus Krumholzibacteriia bacterium
TGGCGTTGCACGTCGGCCATGACCCGCCGGGCATCGTCGGGATGCAGAAGGCCCTTCCAGGTGTCGACCGAGGGTGCGAGCTCGCCCGGGCGGTAACCCAGCATGGCGCACCAGCGCTCGTCGAACACGACCTCGCCGGTCTCGATGGTCCAGTCCCACAGGCCCAGGTCCGAGCCCGCAAGGGCCAGCTTCAGGCGTTCGGAGGCCTCGGCCAGGGCCGACCGCGCCGCCACGGCGTCGGTGGTGTCCAGCAGGTAGCCGTCCAGGTGCGTCACGCGATCGCCCTGGCCGACGACCGGAACCGCGTAGGCGCGGTAGGTGCGCAGGGGCAGGCCGGGAGCGTCGACCCGGAACTCCACTTCGAAGCTGCGCCGGCCCGCCCTCACCTGGTCCGTCGTCTCGGCCACGACCCGCGGGCGATCACCCGCGTGCACCAGCTCGGTGAAGTCGATGCGCCCGGCCAGCAGGTCGTCCAGGGCGTCGCCGCACACCTGGGCCGCGTTGGGCGACGCGTACTCGACGGGCCAGCCGGCCTCCAGGCGCAGGCGGAACACGGCCACCGGACCGCCCGCGAAGAGGTGGCGTTCGCGCTGAAGGTCGAGACTCGCCAGCTTGGCGGCCGTCACGTCGGTGTCGCTCGCGCGCAGGCCCAGGTTGCGGCCCTGGGCGTCGCGGATCGGCCGGCACCGGTGCCGCACCCAGCGCTCCTGTCCGTCGGCCGTCACGATGCGGAATTCGGGCAGATCGCAGTTCTCGCCGGCCAGGACGCGGCGCTCGTGCGCCTTCCAGGCGTCGCGGTCGGCGGGGTGGACCATCTCCGTGAGCAGTTCAGGGCGCGCGGCCAGTGTCTCGGCGGCATGGCCGGTCACGGCCGCCGCGGCGGGCGACACGTACAACAGCGCCCCATCGGGGCTGCGCCAGTAGACGAGGTCCGAGGACAGGTCCACCACCGTGCGCAGCCGGTCCTCGCTGGCGCGCAGCTCGTCGGTCCGGCGCACGACCGCCTCGGCCACCGAGGCGTACTGCCGCGCCAGGACCTGCAGCACCACGACCGCGAACCCGGTCACCGCCAGGCCGCCCAGCAGCACCAGCAGCGCCAGCGGCGGCAGCAGGGCGCGTCGGTTGCCGCGCGGTGCGATCTCCACGCGCCACCTGCGGCCCGCCATGTCCATGGTCGTGACCGCGACGGCGCCGCCGCCGTACCGCGGCGCCGCGCCGCGGGCGTAGAGGGGCTGGTCCGTCGCGTCCTCGTCGCGCACCAGGATGTCCAGCGGGATGTCGCCCACGTCGTCGAGGGCCAGGCCCAGCACGTCGCCGGCCCGGAAGACGCCCAGGACGCAGCCGCGATCCTCGACGGGCACGAAGACCAGGTAGGCGGCCTGGGTGCCGGTCTCCTGCACCAGGGTGATGGGCGCGGTGGCGGCCGGCAGCCCGGTCTCCAGCGAACGCCGGATCGCCTGCCTGCGCACCTCGCTGGAAGCCAGGTCGTAGCCGGTGGCCTTGGCGTTGCCGGCGATGGGGTAGAGCAGGCGGACCGGCGCGTGCATGCGGCCCGGGATCACGGGCTCCAGGGCGCCGTCGGGACCGGTGCGGACCACGCGGTAGCCGGGAAAGTCGGCGGCGGCGGCGGCCTCGAAGCCCGCGAGGTGCTCGCCTTCGACCAGGGGCGCCCACTCGAGGGCCTGCATGCCCGGCTCCACGTGCAGCAGCGGGGCGGCGAACATCGCGAAGCGGGCCTGGTCCAGCGTGTCGCAGGCGGCCACGAAGCTGCGGGTCGCCTCGAGCACCACCAGGTGACCAGCGACGGTCCGGGCCACGGCGTCGACTGCGGCCTGGGCCGTGCGATCGAAGGTGTGCGCGTCCTCGGCATGCTCGGACTGCGAGGCCACGCCCGTGAACACCAGGGTGACCAGCAGGCCGGCCGCCGCCAGGCCAACTGTCGACAGCCTGATCCACAACCAGTTGTCACGTTCTCGGTTGTCCTGGTTGTGGCGGATGTTGGCCACGGGCATGCTCCGCTCCCGGCAAGCTCGCAGGGCAGGCCACGGCCCGGCCTGTCCTGTCGTCCATTCCGGGGTATCGACCGTGGGCCAAGGGACTTGAACGCGCGGGAGCAGGATCAGTCGGCGAGGGTGCCCACCAGCGTCAGCTCGTCGCGATCGTGGAAGAGGTGCCGGACGCGCGCGGCCGGCGCCGCCTGGCGCAGCACCCCGGCCGGGTCGCGCAGTTCACGCAGCAGCGCGGCGGGATCGGTGCGTCCGTACTTCAGGATGATGACGAAGCGGCGGCAACGGCGCTCGGCGAGCCATGGCTCGACCAGGTTCCGCAGCACGTGGTGCGGCTCCTCGACCAGGTCGCAGAACAGCCAGTCGCAGCGCTCGCCGGCCGCCGGGGCGAAGGCGAAGGCGTCGGCCTGCACGTGCCGGATCAGCGGGTGCCCCAGCGCGCCGCCCTTGAGCGGGCCGTTGTCCACCGCCGTGACGCGGGCGCCGCGGCGCGCCGCGCTGTAGCTCCAGCCGCCGGGCGCGGCGCCCAGGTCGCAGACCGTCTCGCCCTCCCGCGGCTCGCGGCCCAGCACGCCGTAGGCCTCCTCGACCTTCAGGTACGAGCGCGACGGCGCCGCCGGGTCGTCGGCCATGCGGCGCTGGCCGCCCGACCAGAGGTCGCGCGCGAGCCAGCCGCGGTCGAAGTCGACCAGGTGCAGCACCAGGCCGCGGTGGTCGCCGCCGCCGGGCGGCAGGTCGGGCGCGGCCAGGCGTGCCACCCGGGCCACGCGCTTGCCCAGCAGGTCCAGCAGCTGCCGCCGGACCGCCTGGGCGCGCTGGCCCAGGCCCTTCAGCTCGGGCGCCGCCGTCACCAGGCAGGGCCAGGGCCGGTCGATGCGATCGTGCTCGATCAGCACCAGGAACAGGTCGGCCGCGGCGCGGGCCACGGCGTTGACCGAGGCGCCCTCGATCTCCTGCGGCGCGCGCAGCACGAGGTGGGGGAAGGCCAGGCCGCCGGGAGGGTCGGCGGCCCCGGTCGCGGACACGCGCCCGGGGCCGGTTTCGCCGATGCGCAGGCCCAGGTCGCGCAGCTCGGCCGCGATCAGGGCCTCGCCGCCCGCGGGGCCCAGGTACAGGTCCGGGACGCCGCGGGCCGTGCTCAAGGCTTCTTCAGGCTCCTGTGCACGGCCGCGTTCTCGACCCACGGCTTGCGGGTGAAGTAGCTGTCGGTCATCTCGCGCACCTTGCCCGACAGCAGCACCAGCGCGATCAGGTTGGGCAGGATGACCACGCCCAGCGCGATGTCGCCCAGCTCCCAGACCACGTTCAGCGACACCACCGCCCCGAAGAAGTGCATGGCCACGAAGACCAGCTTGTAGGGGAAGATCGACTTCGCGCCCCACAGGTAGTTGGCGCAGCGGTCGCCGTAGTAGCTCCACGAGATCGCCGTCGACACCGCGAACAGCAGCACGCTGATGACCACGATGTACTTGCCCCACTGCCCGGGCAGGCCGCGGCTGAAGGCGTTCATGGTCAGCGGCGCGCCGTTCTCCACGGCCATGCCGTAGAGCACGGTGAAGCGGTTGCCGGACGCGTCGACGGCCACGCCGTCGGCCGGGATGATCTCGCCGCTGAAGCGGTTGCCCATCTCCGGGTCGGTGAAGAACTCCTCGACCGCCACCTCGTGCCAGGCGTAGCGCGCGGCGCCGGACGCGTCGTCGGCGGGGCGGCCCGCGCGGATCGCGAAGCGCTCGGGCGCGGCGGCGTCGTGGCGGTGGCCGCCGGCGTCGGTGGTCACCCAGCCGCTGTCGCCGCCGGTGACGGTCATCGCCGTCGGGTGCACGTCGTTCCACACGCCGGTCATGATGATGACCAGGCCCGTCATGGTGCAGATGACCAGGGTGTCGATGAACGGCTCGAGCAGCGCGACCACGCCCTCGGACACCGGCTCGTCGGTCTTGGCCGCCGCGTGGGCGATGGGGGCCGAGCCCTGGCCCGCCTCGTTGGAGAACAGGCCGCGCTTGACACCCCACATCATGGTCATGAGGATCGCGCCCACGCCCGTGCCCGCCACGCCGGCGGTGGGGTTGAAGGCCTCCTTCACGATCAGCGCCAGCGACGGCATCAGCTCGCCGAGGTTGGTCAGGATGATGTACAGCGCCCCCAGCACGTAGATGCCGGCCATGGCCGGCGCCAGGTAGCCGGTGACCTTGCCGATGCGCCTGATGCCGCCCAGCACCACGCCGGCGACGACCGCCGAGGTGAGCAGGCCCGTGATCCAGGGCGCCACGCCGAAGGTGGTCTGCATGGTGTCGGCCACGGTGTTCGCCTGCACCGCGTTGCCGGTCAGGAACGCCGTGAAGCCCAGCATGCCCGCGAAGAACAGCGCCATCCAGCGCCAGCCCGAGCCCAGGCCCTTCTCGATGTAGTACATGGGGCCGCCCGAGACCGTGCCCAGCAGCTGGGCGTGCTCCGCGCCCGCGGGCTTCTCGACCTCGCGGTACTTCTGGGCCAGCGTGACCTCGGTGTACTTGACGGCCATGCCCAGGCTCGCGGTCACCCACATCCAGAACAGCGCGCCCGGCCCGCCCCAGTGGATGGCGATGGCCACGCCGGCGATGTTGCCGATGCCGACGGTGGCCGACAGCGCGGTGGTCAGGGCCTGGAAGTGGGGGACGTCGCCCGGCTCGTTGGGATCGTCGTACTTGCCGCTGGTCACCCCGAAGCCGTGGCCCAGGCGCCGCACCTGGATGAAGCCCAGGCGCAGGGTCAGGAACACGCCGGTGCCCAGCAGGGCGATCACCACGCCGGGGATGGTCTGGTCGCCCACCTGGATGCCGAAGCCCCAGATGAACGAGTTGAGCGAGCTGACCAGGGATTCGAAGACGTGCACGGGGGCTCCTTCCGCAGGGCATGACCGGGCAGGCGAAGCGGTGGGGCGCCCGTGGGCGCCGCGGTGGCCGGGGTTGCGGGACATTGTGCCCGCAGCGGCCCGATTCGGCAAGGGCCGACTCCGCCGCGCGCGCTAGAGGCGATCCAGGTCCGCGGGCGTGTCCAGGTCCGTGAGCACCGCGGCCGAGTCGACCGGCAGCCGGATCGGGTCGCAGGCGGCGACCAGGTCCCGCAGGGTCGCTCCCGCCGTCGCCGCGGCGGCCAGGGCGCGGACCGCCGGCGGCAGCAGCACCGGGTGGCCGCCGCGTCCGCCGTGCGTGGGGACGACCGCGCGGCAGCCGCCCGCGGCGGCGAAGGCCGCGACCATCGCGTCGAGCACCGCGGGTTCGACGAAGGGACAATCCACCGGCAGCACGAACACGCCGGCCGCGTCGGCGGCGACGGCAGCCAGGCCGACCCGGGCCGAGCTGAACATGTCGCCGTCGGGATCCGGGTTCGGCGCCGTGTCCACCTGCGCCAGGCCCGCCACCAGCGCGTTCACCTGCGCCGCCTCGTGGCCGGTCACCACGACGACGCGGCGGCAGTGCGCCAGCAGCGATCCCGCGGCGTGCACCACCAGGGTGCGGCCCCGCACCGCCAGCGCGGGCTTGAACGCGCCGGCCCGCCGCGAGCGGCCCGCGGCGAGCACCACGCCCTCGAACGCCGGCGCCGGCCGCTGCTCCCTCGCCATGCGGGCACCTCCCTCGCGAGCGGCGGGCCTAGGGCATCCGCACCCGGAAGAACGCGGCGTACATCACCGGAACCACGACCAGCGTCAGCACCGTGGCCACCAGCAGGCCGAACATGATCGTCACGGCCATCGAGACGAAGAAGGCGTCCTGGATCAGCGGCGCCATGCCCAGGATGGTCGTCAGTGCCGCCATCGACACCGGCCGCATGCGGCTGACGCCGCTGTCGATGATGGCCTCGAAGGGCGACTTGCCCGCCTTCTGTTCCAGGTTGATCTGGTCGATCAGCACGATGGCGTTCTTGATCTGCATGCCCGACAGGCTCATCAGGCCCAGCAGGGCCATGAACCCGAACGGCTGGTTGAAGATCAGCAGGCCCGCGGTGACGCCGATCAGCGACAGCGGCACCGACAGCCAGATGATCAGGGGTTCGCGGAACGCGTTGAACAGGAAGATCACCACCAGCACCATCAGGCCGAAGTAGATCGGGATCGACGCGCTCAGGTTGGCGATCGAGTCGGACGAGTCCTCGGCCTCGCCGCCCCAGGCCATGAAGTAGCCCGGCCGGCCCGCCAGCGGGATGATGTCGTCGTACTTCACGGGGATGGTCTTGGCCGTATAGCCGGCGTAGGGATCCTCGCCCGGCGGCGTGACGCGCCCCGTGTAGGCGTCCACGTCCACGCCCAGCGCCTGCTCGATGCGCGGCTTCACCCGGGCCATCAGCTCGGACGACAGCCCGGTGCGCGCGTCGGCGTGCAGCTTGATCATCGACCGCCGGTTGTAGCGCGACTGCCGCGGGTTCTCGGTCACGGTCTCGAAGCCGCTGACCACCTGGGCCATGGGAATCTGCGCATGGGCCATGGGGCTGAAGATCTGCAGCGCCGTCATGTCGGCCATCGAGGCGCGCTCGGCGTCCGGCGCCCGGGCGATGATGGGGATGAGTTCGATCCCCTCGCGGTAGACGCCGACGGGCAGGCCCTCGAAGGTCGACTTGATGGTCGAGGCGACCATGGGCCGGTCGATGCCGTGGCGCCGGGCCACGTCCTCGCGCAGCACGGGCTCGATGACCTTGACGCGGCTGCCCCACTCGGTGCGGACGGCCTTGGCCCCGCCGTCCTCGCGCAGCACCTGCATGGCCTTGTCCGCGAGCTCGCGCAGCACGTCCGGGTCGGGACCGTTGATGCGCAGCTGGATCTTGCCGCCCTCGCCGGGCCCGAGCGCGAACTTCTTGGCGTTGACCACGGCGTCGGGGAAGCGCGCCTCGAGGCCGTCCTGGATCGAGCCGAAGATGCGGTCGACGGTCTTGAACGCGTCGACCGAGACCAGCAGCACGGCGTACTGCGAACCGGCGTCCACCGGCACCGAGTAGGTCAGCAGGAAGCGGGGGTGTCCGGCGCCGACGGCGCTGGTGACCGCGGTCACGCCCTCGAGGCCGCCCAGGTACTGCTCCATGCGCGCCACCTGGGCCTCGGTCTCGCGGATGTGCGTGCCCTCGCGGAACTGGCACTCCACGATGATCTGCGGCCGCGTCGACGGCGGGAAGAACATGTTCTGCACGAAGCGGAAGCCGAACAGGGCCAGGGCGAACACGCCGGCGACCACGGCCAGGGTGATCCAGCGGTAGCGGATCGCGCCGGTCAGCCAGCCGCGGTACATCCGGTAGAAGCGGCCGCCGTACGGATCGCCGCCGCCGGCCGCGGCGCCGGCCTTCGGCTTGATGAGCTGGTAGGTCATCAGCGGGGTGGTCGTCAGCGCGGTCAGCCAGCTGAGCGACAGCGAGATCAGGATCACGTAGTACAGCGACCGGCAGTACTCGCCCGTGCCGTTCTTCATGCCGCCGATCGAGGCGAAGGCCATGACCGCGACGGCGGTGGCGCCCAGCAGCGGGACCGCGTTCTGGGCCACGACCTCGCGGGCGGCGGCGATGCCGTCCTGGCCGCCCTCGATGCGCACCTTCATGCCGTCGACGATCACGATGGCGTTGTCCACCAGCATGCCGAGCGCGATGATCAGCGCCCCCAGCGAGATCCGCTCGAGGGTGATCTGGTACTTGCCCATCACCACGAAGGTCGCCGCGATGGTCAGCACCAGGATGAAGCCGATGATCAGGCCGCTGCGCAGGCCCATGAAGACCAGCAGCACGACGATCACGATCAGCACGGCCTCGACCAGGTTGACCAGGAACCCGTTGACCGCCTGGCTCACCGTCTCGGACTGCATCGACACGGTCTCGAGGGTCATGCCGACGGGGATCAGCTCCTGCAGTTCGGCGATGCGGGCGTTCACGGCCTGGCCCATGTCCACGGCGTTGCCGCCGAGCACGGTCGAGATGGCGATGCCCACGGCCGGCTTGCCGTCGAAGCGCAGCAGCTTCGACGGCGGGTCGGCGTAGTCGCGGCGCACGTCGGCCACGTCGCCCAGGTAGATCAGCCGCCCCTCGCGGCTGCCGATCAGCAGTTCGTTGAAGTCCTTCTCGGTGGTGAACGCCCCGGTGGGCACGATGGCCACGAACTCGCTGCCGATCCGCATGCGGCCGCCGTCGGCCACCAGGTTCTTGGCGCGCAGGGCGTCGAAGATCTCCTGCTGCGTGATGCCCAGCGACGCCATGCGCGACCGGGACATCTCGACGTAGACCGCTTCCTGCTGCTCGCCGAAGAAGACGACCTTCTTGACGTCCTTGACCACGGTCAGCTCGCGCTTGAGCAGCTCGGCGACCTTCTTCAGCTCGGCGTACGAGTAGCCGTCGCCGGTCAGGGCGAAGTAGGCGCCGTACACGTCGCCGAAGTCGTCGTTCACCAGCGACGGCCCGGCGCCCGGCGGCAGCTGGCGCTGCACGTCGCCGATCTTGCGCCGCAGCTCGTCCCAGACCTGCGGCAGGGCGTTCTTGTCGTACGAGTCCTTGATCTTGACCTTCACCACCGAGAGCCCGCGGGTCGAGTACGACTCGACGCGCTTGAGCTGGCCCAGCTCCTGGGCGGCCTTCTCGATGCGCTCGGTCACTTCGAGCTCGACCTCGGCGGCCGACGCGCCCGAGTAGGGCGTCAGCACCACGGCGTCCTTGATGGCGAACTCGGGGTCCTCGAGCCTGGGCAGCCCCATGTAGGACTGGAAGCCCAGGTAGAGCAGGACCGCGGTCAGGGTCCAGGTGATGACCTTCTTGCGGATCGCGACCTCGGCGATGTTCATCACTTCTCCTGCTCGTCCCAGAACCGCACCTGCATGCCCTCGCTCAGCTGCGCCAGCCCGGCCGTCACCACGACGTCGCCGGGCGCCAGGCCGTCGCGCACCAGCACGTCGGCGTCGCCCTGCATGCCGCCGATGGCGACCTGGCGGCGGTGCACGGTCATCGTGGCCGGATCGACGACCCAGGCCACGCCCGCGCCGGCGGGATCGGTCTCCACGGCGATGGCGGGCACGGTGACCTGGCGGGCCAGTTCGGCGCCCGGCCGCGGCTGCGCGGTGATGCGCACCCGTCCGGTCATGCCCGGCAACAGGGTGATGTCGCGGGGCTGCGGCATGGCGAACACGACCTGGAAGGTCTGCGTCTGCGGGTCGGCGCGGGTGGCGATCTCCTTGACCGTCACCGGGTACTCGCGGCCGGGGGCGGCGTCGAAGTCGGCGTTCATGTGCAGGTCGAGGGCGTCCCGGAAGCGGCGCAGGGTGGCGATCACCATCTCGGACGCGTCGACGCGCACCTCGACGGTGGTCGTGTCGTTGAGGTCGACGATCTCCTGCTGCGCCCTGACGTCCATGTAGTTCTCGACGTAGCGGTTGCCGATGATGCCGGCGAACGGCGCGGTCACGGTCGCGTAGCCGAGGTTGCGGCGGGCCTCGTCCAGGCGGGCCTGGGCCACGTCGCGCTGCGAGCGGCGCTGGTCCAGGTCCGCTAGCGGCACGGCGTTCTTCTCGTACAGGGTCTTGTAGCGCTCGTAGTCGGCCGTGGCCTTCTGCCAGTTGGCCCGCGCCTCCTCGACCGCGATCTCGAAGTCGCGCGGGTCCAGGCGGGCGATCAGGTCGCCCTGCGCGACGGCCTGGCCCTTGCGCACCGGCAGCTCGACCAGGCGGCCGGGCACGCGGAACGAGACGATGAGCTTGCGTCCGGCGTCGATCGAGGCCGGGAACTCCATCGGCGGCAGCTCGAAGCCGCGCACCGTGGCCGTCTTGACGGGCTTGACGACCGGGGCGGCGGCCGCCGGCTCCTTGCTGCGGCAGCCGGCGAACGCGCCCAGCGCCGCCAGGGCGAGCAGCGCGGCCGCGACGGGGCGTCCTCCGCGTGCGGGGTGGCCGTGGACAGAGTGCATCGTGGTCCTCCCGTTCGGGGCCGGCTGTCAGCGCACGGGCGCGGGTCCGGCCGGGGTGATGGCTATTCCATGCGATCCATGTCCGCCCGCAGCCGGGCGGCGAGTTCCTCGACCTTGTCCGCCGGCGCGGACGCGAAGAAGAAGCCGATCGTGCGCTCGTAGGCCGCGACCACGCGCAGCAGGTCGTAGCGGGCCGCGGCGGCGCCCAGTTCGTCGCGCAGCCGGGCGTTCTGGGCGTCCAGCAGGTCGGTGATGCCGACGATGCCGTTGGCGTACTTGTCGCGGACGACGGCGAAGTTGCGCCGCGAGTTCTCCGCGGCCTCGGCGGCGTAGGCGGCCGCGGGCACGGCGCTGCGCAGGCGGTGCACCGTGGTGCGCGTGCGCTGCTCGACGGCGTCGGCGGTCAGCCGCCGCTCGTACCCCAGGCGCGCCAGCTCGGACTTGTCGCGCTTCAGCTCGTGGATGCGGCGCGTGCCCTCGAACAGGGGCAGCGACGCGACGATGCGGGCCTCGAACGAGCTGCCGGACACGTCCGGCACGTCGGGGTCCTGGTAGAACGAACTGCCCAGGGAGGCGTCGGCGTAGACGCGGGGCAGGAAGAAGGTGCGCTGGCGCGCCCCGACGCCGATCTCCTGGGCCTCGACGGCCAGGTCGACCGCGCGCAGCTCGGGCGCCTGCTCCACCGCCAGGCTCACCGAGGCGTCGACGAACCGCTCGAAGGCGTCGGGCTCGGCGCGCATCGGGTCGGCCAGGTCGATCAGGACCTGCAGCCCGACGGCCGAGGGGTCGACCGGCTGCGGCCGCCAGCGGCGGTCCTGCGCCACGCCCAGCACGCGGTTCAGCGAGATGCGGTAGGACTCGAGCGCCGCCTCGGCATCCAGCACCGCGCGCCGCTGCTTGGCCACCTCGGCCTCCCAGCGGAAGACCTCGTCCTGGCCGGCCTGGCCCACCGCGGCGCGCGTGCGCGCCAGTTCGAGGTTGCTGCCGGTCACGCGCAGGTTGTCCAGCTGCACGTCGCGGTGGATGGTGGCGTTCAGCAGGTCGTAGTAGCCCTGCTCGGCGGCCAGGAACACGTCCAGGCGGTCGGCCTCTTCCACGGCCGCGGCCGCGTCGGCATAGCGGCCGGTCTGGCGGTAGCCGCTGATGGCGCGGTCGTCGAAGATCATCTGCGACGCGGTCAGGCCCCATCGGCCCAGCTGCTCGGGCAGCAGCGTGCCCACCGACGGCGTGTCGTAGTAGTCGAGCTCGGCGCCGGCTCCGACCTGGGGCAGCAGGGGGCCGAGGGCCGCCTTGCGCTCCTCGGCCGAGGTCGCGGTGCGCTGCCGGCTGATGGACAGCGATACGCTGCCGGTGTCGGCCAGCGCGATCAGCCCGGCCAGGTCCAGCGGGACGGCGTCCCGGTCCAGGGCCTCGGGATGGCGGATCTCCGCCAGCACCAGCGCGTCGAAGCGCGGCCGGTAGCCGACGGCGGCCGCCGCGTTCCCGTCGATCACGTAGCGCAGGTCCGAGGTCAACAGCGCCGGCAGCTCGCTGGTGCGGCCGCCCCCCGCCAGGTGCTGCAGGTTCAGCGCCGTGCGCCGCGCCGCCTCGCGCGCGACGTCCTGGCGGAAGGTCGCCACCGCGCCCCGGTCCAGGTCGCGGGGGCCCTCGCCGCTGACGGTGGGGATGCCGCGCGCCGCGAGCGCCGCGATCAGCGCGCCGCGGTCGACCATGGTCAGCTGCGGCGTGGGCAGCAGGTAGACCAGCTCGGCCGTCGAGTCGAGAGCCGCCGCCGCGCCGCGCCAGTCGGACGCGACCGGCACCGGCACCAGCTCGAGGCCCGTCTGCCGCGACAGCCCGGCCAGCGCCGCGGTGAACCCCTCGATGGCGCCGAACTCGACGGCGTCGAACAGCAGGTGCACGCGTGCGGGCCGGAAGGCGGTCTTGACCGCGGCCACCTCGTCCGCCGCCGTGCGCGGCAGGATCGTCAGCGCCAGGTTCGCCTTCGCCGGGCGTCCGTCGTCGCCCAGCTCGACCGCCGGCACGCCCCGGGTCAGCACCGTGGCCCCGACGAACGGCCGCGGCAGCACCCGGCCGCTGCGGGCCGCCTCCTGCGCGGCCAGGCGGCCGACGCCCAGCACGAAGTCCACGCCAGGGGCGGTCATCGCCGCATCGAGGGCGCCGGCGACGCGGCCCGGCTGCCAGCCGGCGTCGTAGCGGGCATCCTCGGTGAAGACAATGCGGTGGGCGTCGCCGACCATGTGGGTCAGCTCGGCGCGGACCAGGGCCACGGTCGAGTCGGCGGCGTCCGGTCCGTCGCGCACGACGGCGATGGTGATGGTCCGGGCCAGGGCCGGGCCGGCGAGGCCTAGCAGTGCGGCGGCCAGGACCCCTGCGGCCAGGCGCAAGGGGCCTCGCCATCCGGGGATCAGACGGATCATGGGTCGAACCTCGGGTCGGGATCCTGGGGGACATGACTTGAAATCGAACATCGCGATCAACGTCTATCACATCCGGTCGGTGAAGGCAATAAGGTGCCCGGGTTTCCCGTAGCCCAAGCCGGACTTCGACCGCGCCCGGCCCATGTGTTATCGTCAGGGGATGGACACGAACCTCGCCAGCCCCACCGCCCTGCGCGTGGCCGTCACCGGCCGGTGCAACCTGGCCTGCGCCTACTGCGCGCCGGCGGGCATGGCGCCTGGCCGCGCGGCGCCGCTGGACCTCGGGCCGCTGGCCGACCTGGTGGGCTGGCTGCACGCCCGGCTGCGCCTGCGCAAGGTGCGCATCACCGGCGGCGAGCCGCTGCTGCGCGAGGGCGTCGACGGGTTCGTGGCGCGCCTGGCCGCCCTGCCCGCGCCTCCTGAGCTGGCCCTGACCACCAACGGCGTGCTGCTGGCCGATCATGCCCGCGCGCTGCGGCGGGCCGGCCTGGACCGGGTGAACATCTCCCTGGACACGCTGGACCGCGACGACTTCCGCGCCCTGACCGGTGCCGATGCCCTGGACCGCGTGCTCGCCGGCATCGATGCCGCGCGCACGGCCGGCCTCGGCCCCCTGAAGCTGAACGCCGTGCTCAGGCGCAGCACGTGGCGCCGCGATGTGCCCGCGCTGCTGGACTTCGCCGCTGCCGAGGGGCTCGAACTGCGCTTCATCGAGCTCATGCGCACCGGCACCGCCGACCGGTGGTGCCAGGACGAGCGGGTCGAGGTGCACGAGGTGCGCGGCTGGCTCGCGGCGCATGCCGACGGTGGCGTGGCCACCGCGCCCGAGGCGACCGGCGCGGCGCCCGCGCGCCTCTCGATCATGCCCTGGCGCGGCCGCAAACTCACCGTCGGCTGGATCAGCCCGGTCAGCCGCCCCTTCTGCGGCGCCTGCGACCGCCTGCGCCTGTCGGCGGGCGGCCGCCTGCGCCGCTGCCTGATGGATCCCGGCGACCTCGACCTGGTGCCCGTCGTCGCGGACGACGACGTCGCCGCCCTGGCGTGCTACCTCGACGGCAAGCGCGCCCCCGCGGCCATGGACCAGACGCTGCCCATGCAGGAGCTGGGGGGATGACCGTGAACGGCACCGTCATCGCCGTCTGCCGCAGCGAGGCCAAGGGCACGCCCAAGGACGCGGTGCCGCGCGCCGACCTCGTCGTGCAGCACGGCCTGCAGGGCGACGCCCACGCCGGCCCCGGCGACCGGCAGGTCAGCATCCTGGCGCACGAGGACATCGAGGACTTCAAGCGCCGCGTGCCCGACCTTGCGCCCGGCGCCTTCGGCGAGAACCTGGTGATCGCGGGCCTCGACCTGGCGGCGCTGGGCATCGGCTCGCGCCTCGTGGTGGGCGGGGCCGAGCTGGAGATCTCGCGCATCGGCAAGGAGTGCCACCACGCGTGCACGATCCGCGAGCGCGCCGGCGACTGCATCATGCCGCGGCGCGGCCTGTTCGCGGTGGTGGTGGCGGGCGGGCCGGTGGTGGCCGGCGACGCGGTGGTCGTGCGGCGCGTCGTGGCCGCGCATCCCCTCGAGGAGTTGCGGTGAAGGACGTCAGCGACCGTTCCCCCACCCTGCGCCGCGCCACGGCCGAGGCCCTGGTGACCATGCGGCCCGAGACCCTGGCCGCCGTGCGCGCGGGCACCGTGCCCAAGGGCGACGTGGTGGGCGTGACGCGCGCCGCGGGATTGCTGGGCCTCAAGCGCACGCCCGACCTGTTGCCCTTCTGCCACGCGATCAGCCTCGACCACGCCGACGTGCAGGTCGCCGTCCAGGAGGACGGCGTGCGCGTGACCGTGACGGTGGCGGCCATCGGGCGCACCGGCGTCGAGGTCGAAGCGATGACCGGCGCGGCGGTCGCCGCGCTCAACGTCTACGACATGGTCAAGCCCCTGGACCCGACGGCGCAGGTGGGCTCGGTGCGGGTCGTCGAGAAACGGGGCGGCCGCTCGGACTTCCGCCGCGGCGCGGCCGCCGACCTGAAGGCCGGCGTGCTGGTGATCAGCGACTCGGTCGCCGCGGGCCGCGCCGACGACCGCGCCGGTGGGGCCGTCGCGGCGTTGCTGGTCGAAGCGGGTGTGGCCGTGGCCGCACGCGCGGTCGTGCCCGACGAGCCGCCGCGCATCGCCGAAGCCGTGCGCGCCTGGACCGACGCCGACGGCCTGGACCTGGTGGTCTGCGTGGGCGGCACCGGCCCGTCGCCGCGCGACCGCACCCCCGAGGCGGTGCGTCCGCTGTTGGACCTGGAGATTCCCGGCCTGGGCGAGGCCGCCCGCGCCCACGGCGGCGACCGCACGCCGCTGGCCTGCCTTTCGCGTTCGCTGGGCGGTCTGCGCGGCGCCTCGGTCGTGGTCGCGGTGCCCGGTTCGACCGGCGGCGCCGTCGAGTCGCTGACCGCCCTGCTGCCGGCGCTGCTGCACCTGCCCCGCCTGCGCGAGCCGGGTTACCGCCACGGCGAGCCGGGATCCACCGCGTGAACGTCTTCCCGCAGGCCGGCGCGCTGCTGCCGCTCGAGCAGCTGTGGCCCACGGTGGCCGCGCGCGTGGCGCCGTTGCCCGCCGAGTCCGTACCCCTGGCGGCGGCCGCGGGCCGCGTGCTGGCGGCGCCCACGGTCGCGGCCTGGGACCTGCCGCCGTTCACCGCCAGCGCCATGGACGGCTGGGCCGTGCGCGCTGCCGACGTCGCCGCCGGGCAGCCGCTGCAGCTCGTCGCGGGCGCCGCCTACGCCGGCGGCGCCGAGCCTCCGGCCGTCGGGCCGGGCCAGGCCCTGCCCATCGGCACCGGTGGCCGCCTGCCGCCGGGCGCCGACGCGATCCTGTGCAAGGAAGAAGCGAACCTGGGCGATGGCCGCGTTGTGCCGTTGTGCGCCGTCCACGCCGGCGCGCACGTGCGGCCGGCGGGGCGGGAGCGCCGGGCCGGCGACATCGTGCTACCTGAGGGCACCGCATTGACGCCGCCGGCGGTGGGAGCGCTGGCGGCCGCGGGCGTGGATACGGTGACGGTGGCGCGCGTGCCGCGCGTCGGCGTGCTGGCCACGGGCAGCGAGGTGGCGCGGCCGGGCACGGCGCCGACCGCCGGGCGCATCGCCGACGCCAACACGCCGCTGCTGCAGGCGGCCCTTGCGCGCGAGCTCGGCCAGGCGGTGCCCGCGCTGCCCCCGGCACCCGACGACGAGGCGGCCCTGGGCGCGGCCCTCGAGCAGGCCTTGCTGGGCCGCGACCTGCTGGTGGTCACCGGCGGCGTGTCGGTGGGCGATCGCGACCTGGTGAAGGGGCTGCTGACGGATCGTTTGGGGGCGGTGCCGCTGCTGTGGCGCGTGGCGGTCAAGCCGGGCAAGCCGGTGTTCGTGGCACGAAAGGGCGAGGCCTGGATCGTGGCTCTGCCCGGCAACCCCGCGGCCGTCGCCGTGCACTGGCACCTGCTGGTGCGCCCGTTGCTGCGCGCGCTGCAGGGCGACGGGCGCGCCGCGCCGCGCTGGTTGCCGGCGGTGCTGGGCCGCGACGTGCAGCCGGACCGCGAGCGCACCCTGCTGCGCTGGTGCACCCTCGCCGCTGACGGCGCCGCGCTGCGCGCCGATCCGCTGCCCGGCGCCGAGTCGCACATGCTTGGCGGCGCCGCGTACGCCGGGGCCCTGGCGGCCGTCCCGGCCGGCGACGCCGTGGTGGCGGCCGGCACGCGCGTGCCGGTGCTCGTCCTGGAAGCCTAGATCCGACGCGGGTCCGGAACAGAGCAGGCCCGGCCGCCGTCCGGCGACCGGGCCCGATCGTTACGTCTCTGCTCGGCTCCTACTGCCCGCCGCGCACCGTGAGCACCACGGCATCCTTGCCGAAGCCGGTGACGGTGTATCCGGTGGGCATGCCCGCGACCACGACGGCCTGGATGCCGATCTGCCCCTCGGCCGCGGCGGCGGCGCCGAACTGCGGCTCGGTGCGCGCGCTGGTGAACGAGTTGTTCATCAGCTGCCCGCCGGGCATCAGGGGCGTCAGGTCGACGGCGAGGTCCGAGTAGCGGCCGTCGTTCAGCACGCCGTAGTCCTCGGCCACCAGCTGGACCGTATGCACGTCCGACTTGACCCTCGCTTCCTTGGCGTTGACCTGCATCCGGATGTAGTTCGGGATGGCGATCGACGCGAGGATGCCGATGATCACGACGACGATCATGAGCTCGATGAGCGTGAAGCCTTGGCGATTGTTCACTGTCGTCCTCCTGGGTTGCACGGGCTGCGCGCGACCCCCCCAGGTGCTTGCGCCTGAAGTTCCGGACACGGCAGGCCGCCCGACGGCGCCGGACCGCGTCCCGACCGCACCATCTTCGGCGGTCCGCCCGGTATCTGTAGCAATTTTCAAACCTTGGTTCGGCCGGCGGACGGGCGCGAACGCCTGGGGCAGGACCGGGAACGGGCGGATGCGGCAAGGGACGACGGGCGCGCGCGGGGGGTGCCGAAAGGCCCCCGCATCGCGTCGAAGTGCAATGCGGGGGCCCGGTTGCGGCGTGCGGAATCAGCCCTTGAGGGCGTGCCAGGCGGCCAGCAGCTCGGCCTCGCGCTCGGGGCTGATGCCTGCGCCCTTGCCCGCCTTGTCCAGCAGGTAGCGGCCCTTGTCCTCGTCCGAAAGGGTCGCCCACCAGTCGAGGGTGCCGCGCACGGTCTCGCGGATGGGCCGGAACACCAGGCCCGCGCCCAGCGCCCGCCCGACATCGACGAAGGGATGCCCGGCGTCCTCGCCGTCCAGGGGCACCCACACCGGCATGTCGGTCCAGGCGCTCACCTCGTTCTCGGCCAGGAAGTCGGCGCTGACCCAGGTGAAGGAGGCGTCGCTGCCGGCGACCTCGCGGCAGGCCTCGAGCATCTCGCCGATGGTCAGCTCGCCCGTGGGCGAGGTGGCGTTGAACGTGCCGGTGACGTTCTGCTCCATGCAATGCACGATCCACTCGCCGAGGTCGCGCACGTCGATGACCTGCGTCGGCACGTCCGGCGCGTCGGGGGCCAGCACCTCGCCGCCATTCTGCACCCGCACCGGCCAGTAGGTGAAGCGGCCGCTGCGGTCCATGGGCCCGACGATCAGGCCCGGCCGGATGGTGCACACGCGTCCCGGCATGATGCGCTCGGCCGCCTGCTCGCACAGCGCCTTCAGCGCCCCGTAGTTCGCCGCGGTGATCTTGCGCGTCGAGTCGACCGCGGCCACCTCCTCGGGCGTGACCACGGCCACGGGCGAGGTCTCGTTCAGCCCGCGCCGGGTGAAGTCGGCGTACACCGAGATCGAGGAGACGAACACGTAGAGGCCGACCTTGTCCTTCAGCAGGTTGGCCGCGTCCTCGACCACCTTCGGGTAGTAGGCGCTGGTGTCCAGCACCACGTCCCACGTGCGGCCCTCGAGCGACTTCAGGTCGCCGTCGCGGTCGCCCACCAGCTTCTCGAGGTCGGGGTACAGCCCGGTGTTGGTGCGGCCGCGGTTGAACAGCGTCACCGTGTGGCCGCGCTCGAGGGCGCAGTCCACCACGGCCGGGCCCAGGAAGGCCGTGCCGCCCAGCACGAGGATGCGCAGCGGCCGCCGCGCGCGCAGCGGGCTGAAGTCGGCCAGGGCGCGGCCCGCCAGCAGGGGGCCGGTGACCGCGGCCGCTCCCACGGCGGCGCCGGTGCGCAGGAAATCGCGTCGAGTCAGCGTCATGGCGTCTCCTTCGGGTCGTTCGTGTCGGGGCCGTGGTGGCCCGCGCCCAGCGGTCGGCTGCCCGCGGCCAGGGCCGCGACCGGCTGACCCGTCATCCGGCTCAGCAGGTTGAAGTACAGGTCCTGCAGGCCGCCCACCTCGTGGGCGGTCAGGCCGTCGCCCAGGCCCCGGACCGTCCAGTCGATGAACGCTTCCTTCTGCCTGAGCACCATCGCCACGGGCACGATCATCTGCCCCGGGTCGTACAGGAACGTGATGTTCTCGCCGCCCAGCGCAGCGGCCCTCACCAGGTGCCGCCGCGCGCGCGGGAAGTGGCCCAGCCCCACGTCGGACATGGCCGCGTACAGCAGGGCGTTGGGCGTCGTGCCCCATATGCGGAACCCGTCGCCCGCCTCGCACAGCACCAGCGCTTCAGCCGGCGCCGTCACCAGCGCATTGGCCCAGGTCACCCGCAGCCGTCCGCCCGCCACCAGGTTCGGGCCGAGCGCGCCGCCGAGGGCCTCGTGCAACTCGCTGCGGCCCACGAACGGTTCGCCGAGCTCGTCGGCACGCTGCACCGCCTCGGCCTCGACCGGCACCTGC
>DAOPJF010000011.1:0-18292 GCA_035399525.1 Candidatus Krumholzibacteriia bacterium
GTCGTGACCGCCGGTGGTGAGGATCGACTCGGGGTGGAACTGCACGCCCTCGATGGGCAGGGTGCGGTGGCGCACCCCCATGATCTCGCCGCCGGCGGCGTGGGCGACGGCCTCGAGCTCGCCCGGCAGGTCGGCCGGCTGCACCAGCAGCGAGTGGTAGCGCGTGGCGATGAACGGGTTGCTCAGCCCCGCGTACACGGTCTTCCCGTCGTGGTGGATGCGGCTGGTCTTGCCGTGCATCACGCGCTCGGCGCGGGTGATGCGGCCGCCGAAGGCCTCGACGATCGCCTGGTGCCCGAGGCAGATGCCCAGGATCGGCACGCGGCCGGCGCAGGCGCGGATGAGCTCGACGCTGACGCCCGCGTCCTTCGGCGCGCCCGGTCCCGGCGAGATGATCAGCGACCTGAGCGGCAGGTCCAGCGCCTCGGCCACGGTGATGCGGTCGTTGCGCACCACCTCGACCTCCGCGCCCAGCTGGCCCAGCGCCTGGACCACGTTGAACGTGAACGAGTCGTAGTTGTCGATCATCAGGTGCATGTCAGCGCTCCTCCTCGGCGATGGCCACGGCGCGGACCAGGGCCCGGATCTTGTCGAGGGTCTCCTGGTACTCGCGCGCCGGGTCGCTGTCCAGCACGATGCCGGCGCCGGCCTGCACGGTGTAGCGGTCGCCCTGCATCACCAGCGTGCGGATGGCGATGCACATGTCCATGTCGCCGCCCCGCCCGAAGTAGCCCACCGACCCGGCGTAGGGGCCGCGGCGGTCGGGCTCGAGCTCGGCGATGATCTCCATGGCCCGGATCTTCGGCGCGCCCGAGACGGTGCCCGCCGGGAAGGTGGCCGCCAGCACGTCGAAGGCGCTGCAGTCGGGGCGCACCTCGCCCGACACGCGCGAGACGATGTGCATCACGTGGCTGTAGCGTTCGACGGACATGAAGTCGTCCACCTGCACCGAGCCCCGGGTGCAGATGCGCCCCAGGTCGTTGCGCCCGAGGTCGACCAGCATCACGTGCTCGGCGCGCTCCTTCTCGTCGCCCATCAGCTCGTGCTCGAGGCGGTGGTCCTCGGCGGGCGTGGCGCCGCGGCGGCGCGTGCCGGCGATGGGGTTGACCTGGGCCCGGCCGTCCTGCATGCGCACCAGCATTTCCGGGGACGAGCCCACCAGCTGGGCGTCGCCGAAGTCCAGGAAGAACAGGTACGGGCTGGGATTGAGGATGCGCAGCGCCCGGTAGATGCGGAACGGCGACGCGGTCGTCGTGCCGCCCAGGCGCTGCGAGAGGACGATCTGGAAGATGTCGCCCGCCAGGATGTGCTCCTTGGCGCGGCGCACCATGGCCTCGTAGCGGCCGCGGTCGAGGTTGGCCTCCAGCGCGGGGTCGACCGCGCGCTCGCCCGAGCCCAGGGGCCGGTGGGCGTCCGCCGGCAGGGGCGCGTGCAGCGCGGCCAGCAGCGCGTCCAGCTCGCGGCGCGCCGCGGCGCGGCCGGCCTCGTCGTCCGACGGCGGCGTGACCAGGAACTCGATCTCGTTGCGCACGTGGTCGAACACCGCGATGGCCGACGGGAACAGGAAGCGGTAGTCGGGCAGGTCGGGTCCGCCGGCCGCGGCGGGCAGCGGCACGCGCTCGAAGTAGCGCACCATGTCGTAGCCGATCGAGCCCACCGCGCCGCCGTAGGCCGGGGGCAGGCCGTTGGGGTGCCCGTCGTCGCGGGCCCCGCGCGCGAGCTCGGCCTTCACCGGTGCGAAGGGGTCGGCCGCATCGACGGGCATCGTCACCGCTGCGGCGCCCGTCCGGGCGATGGTCACCGCCTCGCCCTTCAGGCTGATGACGACGCGCGGTCCCAGCCCGATGAACGAGTAGCGGCCCATCTGGATGCCCCGCTCGACGCTCTCGAACAGGAAGGCCGCGCCCAGCGGGGCGAGCTTCAGGAACACCGAGACCGGCGTCTCGAGGTCGGCCGGGATGCGGGCGCGCTCGGGGGGCGCCAGCGGGGCGGTGTCCGGTGCGGGTCGGGTCATGGTCGGGTCGTTCCTTTCGGTTCCTCGTCGTTCCGGCCGCGGCGGCGGGCAACAAAAAACCCGCCGTCGGGGGCGGGTGGCGCGTCGTTCGGGTTCCGGACTCCCGGTCGTCAGACCTCGGTCTGCACGTCGGAGCCGCCCGCGGCGTCGCCACCCTCGCGCCAGGCACGCCAACCACGCCAGCCCAGGCGGGGGCTGGTCGAGGGGGCGGCGGTGCGGGTGTCGCGGCGCATCGTGCTCCTGCCGTCGGGAAAGGCCGTCCTTCGGGGCGGACCGGATCGGACGCATGATCATAGCAGCGATCGGGGACGCTGTCAACGGGCACCGGGGCGGGGGCGCCGGCAGGCTTGACGCGGGGGCGCGCCCGGTGGCACAATCTCCCGTCCCGAACCCCCGACCACCCGCCGGGCTCGCCCCCGCACCTTCCCGGACACAGGCTACGGAAAAGAGGAGACGATGAGCCACGCCGCACCCACCCTCGAGCAGATCCGCTCGTTCGAGGGCAAGTACCCGAAGCAGCTCTGGTCGCTGTTCACCATCGAGATGTGGGAGAGGTTCTGCTTCTACGGCATGCGCGGCATGCTGGCGGTGTTCATGGTCTCGCAGCTGGGGCTGGACGACCGGCAGGCCAACCTGCAGTACGGGGCGATCCAGGCCTTCGTCTACGCCTTCACCTTCATCGGCGGCGTGTTCGCGGACAAGATCCTGGGCTTCCAGAAGTCGCTGATCTGGGGTGCGGCCATGATGATCGCCGGCGGCTGCGTCATCGCCTTCGCGCCCCAGGACATGTTCTACATCGGCACCTGCTTCTCCATCATCGGCACCGGCTTCTTCAAGCCGAACATCTCGACCATGGTGGGCCAGCTGTACAACCCGGGCGACCCGCGGCGCGACGCGGGCTTCAGCCTGTTCTACTCGGGCATCAACCTGGGCGCGCTGCTCGGCGGCATCCTGATGATCGCCGTGGGCAAGTACTACTCGTGGCGCCTGGCCTTCCTGCTGGTGGGCGTGGCCATGAGCATCAGCCTGGTCACCTTCCTGGCCAGCCGGCGCAACCTCGGCCCCATCGGCCTGTCGCCCTTCGGCCCCGAGGTGCCGGTGACGCGGCGCCGCATGCTCGAGGTGGCCACCTACGTGGGCTCGCTGCTGTCGATCCCGCTGATCCTGGTGCTGGTGACCAACACGCGCTACACCGACCTGTTCATGTACATCGTCGGTCCGGCCACCCTGGTCTGGCTGGGCTGGGAGATGCGGAAGTTCACGCGCGACGAGAACAAGCGCATCGGCGCGGCCCTGGTGTTCATCTTCTTCTCGGTGCTGTTCTGGGCCTTCTTCGAGCAGGCGGGCGGCTCGCTGAGCCTGTTCGCCCTGAACAACCTGAACCACTCGCTGCTGGGCATCCCCATGGATCCCAACGTCATCAACAACTCGTCCAACTCGCTGTTCGTGATCATCTTCGCCCCGGTGGTGGGCCTGCTGTGGGTGACGCTCAGCAAGCGGAAGAAGGAACCCAGCTCGGTGGTGAAGTTCGGCCTGGGCTTCTTCCTGCTGGGCGCGGCGTTCCTGGTCTTCGCCTGGACCCGCATGTTCGCCGACGAGAACGGCATGACCTCGCTGGAAGTGTTCACGCTGGCCTACCTGGTGATCACCTTCGGCGAGCTCTGCCTGTCGCCCATCGGCCTGTCGCTGATGACGCAGCTGGCGCCGACCTCGATCCAGGGCCTGATGATGGGCATGTGGTTCCTGGCCAGCGCCTACGGCCAGTACGTGGCCGGCCTGCTGGGCGCGGACATGTCCACCACCGGCGCGGGGGCCACCGCCCTGGACAAGCTGATCGCCTACACCGACGGCTACCGCCAGCTGGGCATCTACGCCCTGGTGGCCGGCGTCGTGCTCGTCGCCATCTCGCCGGGCGTCCGCAGGCTGATGAAGGGCGTGCACTGATGCAGGACGCGTCCTAGCGGCCGCCGCGGGCAGGAGTCGCCATGGCCTTCGACCCGGCGTCCGTCCGCCGCATCGTCGTGCTGGGCCCCAACAAGCCCTTCTGGGGCGCCGGCCTGGTGCAGCTGCCGTTCTACGCGGCGCTGCGCCGGGCCTGCCCCGGGGCCGAGGTCACGGTCGTCTCGCCGGTTCCCCAGGCCTCGCTGTTCGTCGACCTGGGCCTGGCCGACCATCTCGAGGTGATCGACCGCCGGCGCCTGGGGCCCACCCTGGCGGCCGTGCGCCGCGCCCATCCCGACCTGGTGCTGAGCCTGCGCGACCGCTCGCTGCAGGCCAACCTCGCGGCCGCCCTGTCGGGCGCCCGCCGCCGGGCCGGCTTCGACCGCCCCCTGAACCGCCTGCTGCTGGGCCGCACCGCCCCGGTGGACACCGGCCGCTACATGGCCTTCCGCTACCTCGGGGTGCTCGAGGCGGCCGGCATCCGCCACCACGGCCTGGACGACTTGGCCGACCTGTTCCCGCCCGTGCCCGTCGACCTGCCCCGCGGCCATCCGCTGTTCGTGTTCATGCCGGGCGGCGGCCAACCCGAGAAGAGGTGGGGGATCGCCAACTTCTTGCGCTTGGCCGAGTTGCTGGGCAGGTCCCATGCCGGCGCCGTGTTCGTCTTCGTGCTCGGGCCCGACGAGCGGGGCGACCTGCCGGCCATCGAGGCCGGCCTGCCCGCGTCCCGGCGCCGGGTGCTGCTGGAGCAGCCGGCCGGGGCCATCGTCGCCGCCGCGCGGGCGGCGCGGGCGGTGGTGGCCAACGACTGCGGCCCGTCGCACCTCGCCCAGCTGTGCGGCGTGCCCTACGTGGGCCTGTTCGGGGCCTTCGACGCCCACACCGACCGCCGCATCGCCGAGTGGTTCCACCGCCACGAGCGCGCGCGGGTCCTGGTGCCCGCTGCCGGCGCGCCCCTGACCGCCCTGCCGCCCGAGGCCGTCGCCCGGGCCGTCGCCGAGATCACCGTCGCCTAGTGCTTTCCCTAGCGGGGTGGTAAGGGTTTTCAGATTCGGGCCATAGGGTCGATATGATAACCTGCGACGACGCATGATGGCTGGCGATGCCGGGCCCGGCGTGGCCGCGGAAGGCAGGACGACGCATGCTCGACCGGATCCGGTCCGACTACGACGCCGCGATCTTCGACACCGACCGTGACCAGGCGCTCCAGGCCGTGCAGGTGGCCCTGGACCTGGGCGTCGATGCCGAGGCGATCGTCTTCGGCGTGGTCGTCCCCTCCATCGAACGCTACCTCGCCGAGGCGGCCGCCAACCAGGTCAGCCTGGCCCAGCACTACCTGGCCGCGCAGATCGCCGGCGAGGTGGTCGAGGCCATGCTGCCGCGCTTCCGCACCGCGCCCGACTGCCTGGGCCGCGTGGTCATCGGCACCTCGCTGGGCGACTTCCACGGCCTGGGCAAGCGCATCGTCGGCGGTTGCCTAAAGGCCCACATGTTCGCGGTGACGGACCTGGGCCTGAACGTGTCGCCGGCGGCGTTCGTCGACGCGGCTGTCGCCCAGGCCGCCCACGTGATCGCCATCTCGTCGATGATGGTGCACACCGCCCGCGGCGACGGCGGCTGCCTGGGCGTGCGGCGCATCCTGGCCGAGCGCGGCCTCGAGGATACCATCCGCGTCATCGTCGGCGGCGCGCCCTACCGCTTCGATCCGCGCCTGTACCGGCAGGTGGGCGCCGACGCCTGGGCCGAGAACGGCCTGGCGGCCGCCGGCGTGGTCCGCGAACTCCTGCAGGAGGTGGCGCGATGAACGGCATGCAGCGGCTGCTGGCCGCCATCGACGGCACCCCCGCCGACCGCATCCCGATCTTCTGCAACCTGATCGACCAGGGCGCGCGCGAGCTCGGCCTCCCGCCCCAGGCCTACTTCGCCGACGGCGCCCTGGTGGCCGAGGCGCAGCTGCGCATGCGGCGGCGCTGGGGCCACGACAACCTGTGGAGCCTGTTCTACGTGGGCAAGGAGGCCGAGCTCCTGGGCTGCCGCCGCATGGTCTATGCCGACCATGGCCCGCCCAACGTCGGCGAGATGGTCATCCGCACCCTCGACGACATCGACCGCCTCGAGGTGCCCGCCTCGGTTGCCGACCACCCGGCGTTCGCCGAGGAGCTCAAGTGCATCCGGCTGCTGCGCGAGGCCGAAGGCGGGCAGACGCCCATCTGCGCCTACATCACCGCGACGATGACGCTGCCCTCGCTGCTGATGGGCATGGAGAAGTGGCTGCCGCTGCTGCTGCACGGTCCGGCCGAACCGCGCGACCGGCTGCTGGCCAAGTGCCACGAGCTGTTCGTGAAGGAGATCGCCGCCTACCGCGAGGCCGGCGCCGACGTGCTCGTGTACTCGAATCCGTTCGGGTCGACGGACCTCGTGCCCATGAAGTTCTTCCTCGAGCGGTCGCTGCCCTGGATCCGCCGCGACGTCGAGGCCGTGGGCGCCGACGGGCTGGTGTACTACTGCGGCAGCGCGCGCTTCAACCGCGTCATCGACGCCGTGGCTGCGTCGACCGGCATCCGGGCCTGGTACCTCAGCCCCCTGGACGACGTGGCCGAGGGCAAGGCGGCCATCGCCGGGCGCGGCCTGTGCTGCGGCGTCATCAACGACATCCCCATGATCGACTGGACGCCCGCCCAGGTGCGGGCCGAAACGCGCCGGCTGATCGAGGCCGGCAAGCCGGGCGGCCACTTCCTGTTCGGCACGCTGCTGATGCCCCTGGACATCCCCGACGCGAACATCCAGGCGATGATGGATGCGGCCGTCGAGTACGGGAGCTGGTGACGTGACGACGACCGCGCGGCAACCGTCGACCTCATGCTGCGGCGTCCTGGACCGCGAGCTCGCCTGCCTGGGCCGGGTGCCCGCGGCGCCCGCCTACCGGCCGGACCGGCCCTGCCCGGCCGGCTGCAACTGCGTCGCGCGGCTGCTGGGGCCCGAGCGCTACGATCTTGAACTGGCGGCCGGGGCCTTCTTCCTGCTCGAGGACTGGGCGCGGTCCTGGTCGGCGTGGTCGACGGCGACGTTCGGCGGCGGCGACCGCGTCGTCGGCGAGATCCTGCGGGCGACGTGCCGCGGCCTGGTGGCCGTGCGCACGCCCGCATCGGGCGACTTCCTGGCCGAGGCCCAGGACGTGGCCCGGCGCACGGGCCTGCCGCTGCGCTGGCTGGACGTCGGCCTGGACCGGCTGGCCGGAACGGGGGAGGACGCCCCGTGACCGACCGCCGCGACGCCATGGTCGACAGCGGGTCGCGCACCCTCGAGGAGCGGGTCCAGCGCCTGGCCCAGGAGAAGTCGTTCCTGCAGCTGGTCATCGAGCTGACCAACCGCATGATCGCGGTGCACGACCTGGACGCGCTGGCCGACTGCATCCTGCAGGGGCTGGCCGAGGTGATCGGCGGCACCGACCTGGCGCTGTGGTACCGCGTGGACGGCCGCTTCCGCCGCCACGTCCTGTCCGGTCCGCCCCGGACCCTCGACGCCCCCGACGATGCCGAGGTCGCCGCGGTCTTCGCCGACGGGCGCGCGCGCGAACGCGAGGGCGGATTCGGCGCCACGCGGATGACGACCCCGGCCTTCGGCGAGGCGCGGACCTGGATCCACCCCCTGACCGCGGGCCACGGCCTGGTGGGCGTGCTGCGCGTGGACAACCTGCACAGCGGCCTGGCCGGTGCCGGGCCCGGCCTGAACACCCTGTTCTCGTACATCGCCATGGCGTTGAACAACGCCGTCACCGGCCACGACCGCCTGCGCGAGGCCAACGCGCGCCTGGGCGACGAGGTCGCGCGGCGCCGCCTGGCCGAGGCCGAGCTGCGCCGGTCCCATGAGCTGCTCGAGCAGCGGGTCATCGAGCGCACGCGCGAGCTGCAGGAGGCCAAGGACGCCGTGGCCCACAGCGCGGAGGCGTTCCGCTGCATCCTGGACACCACCACGGCGGGCTTCTGGGAGGCCGGCGCCGACGGCCGCATCGTGACGGCGAACCGCGCCTACGCCGAGCTGTCGGGCTACGGGCTGGACGAGCTGGTGGGCCTGCCCATCAGCCGGCTGGAGGCCGTGGAGGATCCGGTCGCCATCGCCCGGCGCATCGAGCGCATCCAGCAACGCCGCTTCGACCGTTTCGAGTCGGTCCACCGCCGCAAGGACGGCTCGACCTGGGACGTCGAGGTCAGCTGCAGCTGGCTCGAGGGCGGCACGATCTTCGCGTTCATGCGCGACATCACCGAGCGCAAGCTGGCCGAGAAGGAGCGGACCCGCGAGCTCGACTTCATCCAGCGCGTGTTCGACTCGACCGACGCCCACATGGCGGTGGTCGCCCGCGACGGGACCATCCTCGCGGTCAACAGCGCCTGGACACGGTTCGCGTTCGAGAACGGCTGCGGCGGCGGCAGCTGGGGCGTCGGCGCGTCCTACTTCCGGGCGGCCGATCCCTGCCACGGCGACGCCACCGGCGCCGCCGAGGCCTACGCCGGCATCCGGCGCGTGCAGGCAGGCGAGATACCGTCGTTCACCGTCGAGTATCCGTGCCACCACCCGAACAGGCAGGAGCGCTGGTTCGTGCTCCACGCGCTGCCGCTGCAGGGCGCCGAGGGATCGGCGCTGGTCTCGCACCAGGACGTCACCGCGCGCCGGCAGGCCGAGAGCGACCTGCGCCAGAGCGCACGGATCCTGAAAGTCACGCAGGCCCTGGCCGGTGTCGGCGGCTGGGAGGTCCAGTTCGATCGCGACGAGCCGTACTGGACGGACGAGACCTTCCGCGTCCACGGCATGCCGGTGCCCGATGACCCCGCCGAAGGCCGGGATCTGATCGCCTCGAGCCTGGCCTGCTACGACGAGGCCGACGGCCCGGCGATCCTGGAGGCGCTGCGGCGCTGTGCCGAGGACGGCGAGCCCTACGACCTGGAGTTGCCCTTCACGCCCCAGGGCGGGCGGCGCGGCTGGGTCCGCACCACCGCCATGCCCGTGCGCCGCGACGGCCGCATCGTCGGCGTCGTGGGCACGATCATGGACATCACCGACCGCCGCATCCACGAGATCGAGCGCGTGAAGATGGAAAAGCTCGAATCGCTCGGCCTGCTCGCCGGCGGCATCGCCCACGACTTCAACAACATCCTCACGGCGATCATCGGGAACCTCTCGCTGGCCCAGTTCACCATTCCGGCGACCCACCCGGCGCACGCGACCCTCGCCGAGGCCGAGGTGGCCGCCACGCGCGCCGGGGCGCTGGCGCACCAGTTGCTGACGTTCTCGCGGGGCGGCGAACCGGTGCGCACGACCCTCGACCTGGGCCCGCTGGTCCGGGAGGCCGTCGCGCTCCTGCTGCGCGGTTCGAACGTCAGCGCGCGCGTGGACATCGAGCCCGGCCTGGCGGCGGTGCGCGGCGACGGCAACCAGCTCGTGCAGGTGTGCAACAACATCGTCCTGAACGCGGCGCAGGCGATGCCCGGCGGAGGGCAGCTGACCGTCGAGGCGCGCAACCTCGAGCCGGCCGCCGCGGCACGCGCCGGACTGGGTGAGCGGCCGTTCGTCGAGCTCAGGTTCATCGATCAGGGTCCGGGCGTGCCTGACGGTGACCTCGAGCGCATCTTCGACCCGTATTTCACCACGAAGGCGGCAGGCAACGGCCTGGGCCTGGCGTCGGTGCACTCGATCGTCACCCGGCACGACGGTGCCGTGCGCGTCGAGTCGGCGCCCGGACGCGGGGCGACGTTCCGCGTCTTCCTGCCTTCGCTCGGCAGGACGAATCCGGTCGATCCGTCCGCCGCGAAGGCCGCGCCGGTCGGGGCCGACGGCGGCGGACGGCGCCTGCTGGTGATGGACGACGAGGAAGGCATCC
This sequence comes from Candidatus Krumholzibacteriia bacterium, assembly GCA_035399525.1. Taxonomy (GTDB): domain Bacteria; phylum Krumholzibacteriota; class Krumholzibacteriia; order LZORAL124-64-63; family LZORAL124-64-63; genus JACZKN01. The sequence goes on from DAOPJF010000011.1 coordinate 9,831, forward strand.
GCAGTCTCGGCGCGGCCATGGCCCGCCGCCTGGGCTGGCAGGCCGACACCTGCGCCGACGGCCGCGAGGCCGTGCGCCGGTACGGCGAGGCGCTGGCGGCCGGGCAGCGGTACGACGCGGTGATCATGGACCTGACCGTGCCCGGCGGCATGGGGGGCAAGGAGGCTGCGGCCGCCATCCTCGCCGTCGACGCGTCGGCCTACCTGATCGTCTCCAGCGGCTACAGCAACGACCCGGTCATGGCCGACCTGGAGTCCTGCGGCTTCCGCGGCGCGGTGGCCAAGCCCTACAACCTCGCCCGCTTCGGCGAGGCGCTGGCGGCCGTCGTGCATCCGGGCGACGATCCCGACCGTTCCGCCTAGGCCCCGGGGCCCGGTTGCACCGCGGGCCAGCCTCTGCGATACTGCCCTGCGTTGTCGGCTCGTTCCCCCGGTCCAGGCGGTCGCGGATGTCCAGCTCGTTCGGCGCGCTCCTGCGCGTATCCACCTTCGGCGAATCCCACGGCGGCGGCGTGGGTGTCGTGCTCGACGGCTGCCCGCCGCGCCTGGCGCTCGACGTGCAGGCGGTGCAGGCGCAGCTCGACCGGCGCCGGCCGGGGCAGAGCCGCATCGCCACGCCGCGCGACGAGGCCGACCAGGTCGAGATCCTCTCGGGCGTCGAGGACGGCCTGACCCTCGGCACGCCCATCGCCATGCTCGTGCGCAACCGCGACCAGCGGCCCGGCGACTATGGCGCCATGGCCCAGGTGCCGCGGCCCAGCCACGCCGACTACACGTACCGGCAGAAGTACGGCATCGCCGCCGCGAGCGGCGGCGGCCGGGCCAGCGCGCGCGAGACCATCGGTCGCGTGGCCGCCGGCGCGGTGGCCGAGCAGTGGCTGCGGGCGGCCCACGGCACGGACATCGTGGCCTGGGTGGACAGCGTGGCCGACGTTGCGGCCGGGCCCGTCGACCAGGCGGCCGTCACCCGCGCCGACGTCGACGCGACCATCGTGCGCTGCCCCGACCCGGCGGCCGCCGACCGGATGATCGCCGCCATCGACGCCGCGCGGAAGGACCACGACTCGGTGGGCGGCGTCGTCACCTGCGTGTGCCGGGGCGTGCCCGCCGGCCTGGGCGAGCCGGTCTTCGGCAAGTTCGAGGCGCTGCTCGCGCAGGCCATGCTGTCGCTGCCGGCGGTCAAGGGCTTCGAGATCGGCTCGGGCTTCGCCGGCGCCCGCCTGCGCGGCTCGGCCCACAACGACGCGTTCGCCGCCAGGCCCGACGGCACGCTGGGCACCGTCACCAACCGCAGCGGCGGGGTGCAGGGCGGTATCAGCAACGGCGAGCCCGTGGTCTTCCGCGTGGCCTTCAAGCCGCCGGCGACCATCGCCCGGCCGCAGGCCACCGCGGGCTACGACGGGGCCGCGGTCGAGCTGGCCGCGCCCGGCCGCCACGATCCCTGCGTGGTGCCGCGCGCCGTGCCCATCGTCGAGGCCATGGCCGCCCTGGTGCTGGCCGACCTCGCGCTGCTGCAGGCCGCACGCGGGTGGCCGGGGACGCCGCGCCCGTGAACCCCTGGCACGTCGTCCTGCTGTTCGCCGTGGGCACGATCGCCGGCGTGCTGAACGTGCTGGCGGGGGGCGGCTCGCTGCTGACCCTGCCGGTGCTGCTGTTCCTGGGCCTGCCGGCGCCGCTGGCCAACGGCACCAACCGGGTGGCCATCCTCGTGCAGAACATCGTGGCCGTGGGCGGCTTCCGGAGCCGGGGCGTGTTGCCCCTGCGCCTGGCGCTCATCTGCACGGCGCCGGCGCTGCTGGGCGGGGCGCTGGGCGCGCAGCTGGCGGTCACCATGGACGACCTGCTGTTCCGCCGCATCCTGGCCGGGGTCATGCTGGGCGTGTGCGTGATCATGATCGCCGATCCGGCCCGCCGCCTGCGCTTCGATGCGGCCAGGCTCGGGGCGCTGCGTACGGCGGTGCTGATGGCGAGCTTCTTCGGCATCGGCGTGTACGGCGGGTTCATCCAGGCGGGGGTGGGGTTCCTGGTCATCACCGGCCTGCTGGTGCACGGCCTGGACCTGGTGCGCATCAACGCCGTGAAGGTGTTCGTCATCGGCGCCTTCACCGTGACGGCGCTGGCGGTGTTCATCCGCAACGGCCAGGTCGACTGGAGCCTGGGCCTGGCCCTGGCCGCGGGCAACGCGCTGGGCGGCTGGATCGGCGCGAACCTGGCGGTCAGCAAGGGGCACGACTGGATCCGCCGCCTCGTGCTGGTGACGGTGGTCGTGTTCGCGGCGCGGCTCTTCTGGCGCTAGGCGCGGGCGCGACACGGCACTGGCAGCCCGCGGCCGCCCGGTGTATGCTTTCCCGATTCGGCAGGCCACGCCATCCCAACCCGGGAGATCCGAACGCATGACCCCGCATCTCGAAGCCAAGTCCGGCGACGTCGCCGACCGCGTGCTGCTGCCCGGCGATCCGCTGCGGGCGCAGTTCATCGCCGAGACCTTCCTGACCGACCCGGTGTGCTACAACCGGGTGCGCGGCATGCTCGGGTTCACGGGCACCTACAAGGGCAAGCGCGTTTCGGTGCAGGGGACGGGCATGGGCGTGCCGTCCATCTCCATCTACACCGAGGAGCTGATGCGCTTCTACGGCGTGAAGCGCGCCATGCGCGTGGGCACCTGCGGCTCGCTGCAGGCGCACGTGCCGCTGCGTTCGGTCATCCTGGCCATGAGCGCGTGCACCGACTCGGCCGTCAACCGCCTGCGCTTCGGCGGCCGCGACTACGCGCCCACTGCCGACGCCGAGCTGCTGTTCACGGCCTGGGAGAAGGCGAAGGCCCTGGGTCTCGAGGTGCACGCCGGCCCGATCCTGACCTCGGACACCTTCTACGACGAGGCCCCCGACGCCTGGCGCCTTTGGGCGCAGTACGGCGTGCTGGCGGTCGAGATGGAATCGGCCGCGCTCTACACCATCGCCGCGAAGCACCAGGCCCAGGCCCTGACGGTGCTGACGGTCAGCGACGACCTGGTCCACGGCAAGTCGACCACGGCCGAGGAGCGTCAGCTGACCTTCCGTGCGATGATGGAACTGGCCCTCGAGACGATCTAGTCGGCGGCCGAGGCCCGCCGCTCCGCAGCCTCCAGCCGCTCCAGGCCCAGCAGGCCGCGCCGCGGCGCGTAGGTCACGCGGTGGGTCGCCAGCAGCGCCGAACCGAGGATGCCCGCGGTGCCGGCCAGCAGCAGCGACATGGCCAGCATCAGGGGCAGGTTGCCCACGCGCAGGGTGATCGGCTCGCCCGCGAGGTGGATGTCCGCATCGAACACCGGCGTCGTGAACGCGCCGAACCAGGGATAGAAGTCCTGCGCGGTGCCGGTCACGGGCAGGTCGCGGGTGAGCTCGGGATCGAGGTACGAGAGCTTGGCCCCGGTGTCGAAGATCAGTCCCGTCGGCTCGCCGCCCACGTGCGCGGTGACGGCCGGGATGCCCAGGACGGTGCGCAGGGGCAACGTCGACGCCGGCAGGGGCAGCGGCAGCTCGCTGAACGCGACGGTGCCCGTCGCCGGGTCGATCCCCAGGTCGTGCCGGTTCAGGATGTCCGTGCCCACGAGCGTGTCGATGGGGCCGCCGACCCCGGCGGACAGGCCCTCGGCGGTGGCGCCGAGGTAGCTCTCGGCCAGGTCGTGGCAGCGCCCGGCGATCTCCAGCGACGCCGGTCGGCCGAAGCTGGCGGGGGCGCCCGTGTCGATCAGGCAGCGGCGGTCGCCGACGACGGCAACCACATGGCCGTTGACCAGGTCGTAGGGATAGATGCGTGGCATGGGCGGCTCCGGGCATGGGCATGAGCATGGGGATGCGGTCCAATTCATGAAGCTTAATGCACGCGCCCGGCCCCGGTCATCCGGAAGTTTTCGCGCAGCCGACCGGAAAATCGCCCCTGACCGGCTGCGGGCCATCCCTTACATTGACGCCCGCCGGGTCGCGCCCTGCGCCTGGCCCACCCCGCAGCGGACGGACCACAGCCGACCATGGCCCTGCTCGAACTGAAGAACGTCACCCTGTCCCTGGGCGGCCCGGCCGTCCTGGACCGCATCGACCTGCGCGTCGAGCGCGGCGAGCGCCTGTGCCTGCTGGGCCGCAACGGCGAGGGCAAGTCGACCCTGCTGAGGCTGCTGGCCGGCGAGGTGCGGCCCGACAGCGGCGAGGTCATCCAGCCCCGCCAGATGCGCGTCGGCTACCTGCCGCAGGAGGTGCCGTCCGCCCTGGCCGGCACCGTGCACGACGTGGTGGCGGCCGGCCTGGCGCACCTGCGCGAGGCCCGGGCGGGCGAGGGCTGGCGCCTGGACAACGAGGTCGAGCGCATCCTGACCCAGAGCCGGCTCGACGGCGGCCTGCCGTTCGCCACCCTGTCGGCGGGCAACAAGCGGCGCGCGCTGCTGGCGCGGGCCCTGGCCGGCGACCCGGACGTGCTGCTGCTGGACGAGCCCACCAACCACCTGGACATCGACGCCATCGCCTGGCTCGAGCAGGTGCTGCTGCGGTTCACCGGCACGCTGTTCTTCGTCACCCACGACCGTGCGTTCCTGCGCGGCCTGGCCGGGCGCATCCTCGAGCTCGACCGCGGGCGCCTGCGCGACTGGACCTGCGACTACGGCACCTTCCTGGCGCGGCGCGACGAGCTGCTGCGCAACGAGCAGGCGGCCTGGGCCGAGTTCGACCGGAAGCTGGCCCAGGAGGAGGTCTGGATCCGCCAGGGCGTCCGCGAGCGCCGCACGCGCAACATGGGGCGCGTGCGCGAGCTCAAGCGCATGCGCGAGGAGCGCGGCCGGCGTCGGGCCCAGTCGGGCGACGCGAACCTGCAGCTTCAGGAGGCCGAGCGCAGCGGCCGCCTGGTGGTGCGCACGAAGGACCTGGCCTTCGCCTGGGGCGAGCAGCCCATCGTCGCGGGCCTCTCCACGTCGATCATGCGCGGCGACAAGGTGGGGGTCATCGGCCCCAACGGCGCGGGCAAGACCACGCTGCTGCAGCTCCTGCTCGGCCGCCTCGAGCCGCAGGCGGGCGAGGTTCGGCTGGGCACCAACCTGCAGATCGCGTACTTCGACCAGCAGCGTTCCCAGCTGGACGAGAGCAAGACGGTGCAGGAGAACGTCTGCGACGACGGCGACACCGTGCGCATCGACGGCCGGCCGGTGCACGTCATCAGCTACCTGCAGAACTTCCTGTTCACGCCCGACCGCGCGCGCAGCCCCATCAGCCACCTGTCGGGAGGCGAGCGCAACCGCCTGCTGCTGGCGCGGCTGTTCACGCGCCCGGCGAACCTGCTGGTGCTCGACGAGCCCACCAACGACCTCGACCTCGAGACCCTCGACCTGCTCGAGGAACTGCTGCTGGAGTTCAGCGGCACGGTGCTGCTGGTCAGCCACGACCGCGAGTTCCTGGACAACGTGTGCACCTCGACCCTGGCCCTGGCCGGCGACGGCCGCGTGCTCGAGACCGTGGGCGGCTACGCCGACTGGGCGCGCGTGTCGAAGGTGCTGCGCGAGGGCGCCGCGCCGGCCGAGGCCGGTCCGAAGGGCGAGAAGAAGGGCAAGCCGAAGCCGGCCGCCGGCGACCGCCCGCGCCGCCGCTCCTACAAGGAGGGCCAGGAGCTGGCCGCGCTGCCGGCGCGCATCGAGGCGCTCGAGGCCGAGCACGCCGCCGCCAGCGCCCGCCTGGGCGATCCGCGCCTCTACCAGGACGCGCCGGCCGAAGTGCCCGTGCTGACGGCCCGGCTGGCCGCGATCGCCGCCGAGCTGCCGGGGCTTTACGCCCGCTGGGAGGAACTCGAGGGGATGGAGGGGTGATGCGCCTGCGACTGCGCGCCGGCACGTTCGGCCTCGATGCCCTGGCGGCGTTCCTGGTGGCCGCGACGCCCGTGCTGGTCTTCACCCGCCACAACGGCTACGGCGTTCTCGAGCTGGAGACGGTGGTCATGCTGGCCTGGTGCCTGCCCGCGGCCCTGGCCGCCGCCGGCCTCGCCCGGCTGGCGGGCACGTGGGGGCGGTGCGGCGCGATGGCGGTCCTGCTCGTGCTGCTGGTCGACGTGCAGACCGACTGGATCACGACCGTCGGCCTGCGCCTGCTGCTGACCGTGCTCGGCGCGGCCGTCCTGGTGACGCTCTTCCGCCGGCGCCTGTCCGCGGTCCTGGTCGCCATGTTCGGCGCGATGGTCCTGGCCACATCGGTCCTGCCCGCCGGCGCCGTGATCCGCACCCGCGGCGTGGGCGATGCGGACGCCGCCTGCCGTCCCGACCTGCCGCCCATCGTCCACGTGGTGCTCGACGGCCACATCGGTCCGGCCGGCATACCCGCCGAGTTCGACCCGGACGGGCGCGTGGCGGCGCAGGTCACGCAGGGACTCCTGGGCCACGGCTGCCAGGTCTGGAGCCGCGCCTACAGCCGCTACTGGGGCACCTACGAGTCCTTGTCCAACGCCTTCAACTTCAGCCACGAGGTCCGGCAGAGCGCCTGGTTCGCCGCGACGTTCCGGCAGGGCGCCACCCTCGAGGCGAACGCGTGGTTCACCCGGCTGCGGGACCAGGGGTACGTCTTCCACGTCGTCGAGCCCACGTTCATCGACGTGCTGCCCGACACCCTCGCGCTGCGTCCGGGCAGCACCGTGACGACCTACGACCCCACCAGCCCCCGGGCGATCGCGATGGCGGGCCTGGCGCCGGGCGAGCGCCTGCGCCAGGCCGGCGGCGCCTACACCGAGCTGTCGTTCTTCCTGAGGGAGGGACGGCGGGCCTACGGCCGGCTGCGAACGAGCGGTGCGGGACGCGCGCTGCACCTGCCGGACTGGGACCGCTTCGCGTCCTCCGGCAGCACCCTGGCCAGCCTGGCGGCCTGGCCGACGTTCCTGGAATCGCTGGCCGCGGCCCGGCCCGGCGAGTTCCACTACGTCCATCTCCTGTTGCCGCACGGTCCCTACGCCCTCGACCGCGAGGGCCGCGTCCGGCCGCGCCCGCGCGACTGGCGCGACGAGTCGGCCCACGTGGATCGCCTGCACCGCAACAACGTCTCGACGCGGGCCGAGGCCTACCCCGATTACCTCGACCAGGTGGTGGCGACGCAGCGGCTGCTGGACGGGATGTTCGCGACCCTCGAGCGTTCCGGGCAGGCCGACCGGACCCTCGTCATCCTGCACGGCGACCACGGATCGCGGCTGGGGGTCAACATCCCGCGGGCCGGCGAGGCGGGGAAGCTGTCGCGGGACGACTACCTGGATGGGTTCTCGACGCTCTTCGCCGTCCGCCTGCCGGGCGAGCCCGCGGCCGAGCACCCGGAGCCATGGCCCCTGGACTACCTGCTGACGCGGCTGCTGAGCCCGGAACGCGCCGGCGATCCGCCGCCCGCGCCCGAGGTGAACCTGATGCAGCGGCACTACCGCAAGGACGGGCTGATGGAGACGGTGCCCATGCCGTCGCTCGACCGGCCCTAGGCGCCCGGCCGTTACCGGCCGACGAGCGCCGGCCAGTCGAGGATCAGGTCGCAGTAGTTCTTCCGGTCGGGCGACACCGCATCGAGCACCAGGTACCGCCTGCCGTCGGCGGTCACGTCCCAGTGGCGCGACTCGGGCTGCGGCGCCTCCGCCGGCATGACGGCGACCGGCGGGCCGACGAGCATGCGGCCGTCCTGCTCGGTCATGGTCACGGTGAAGAGCCCGTCCTGGCCCTGGTACACCAGCCCGCGGCCGCCGTCGATCCACGCGTTCCACGCGCCCAGCTCGGTCGAGACCTGCACCACCCAGTCCATCGCCGGGTACGGCGCCACGTACACCTGCAGCGTGCCCGAGATGCCCGAGCTGTAGGCCAGCCAGCGCCCATCGGGCGACATCCGCGCCATGCCCAGGACCGGGCTGGTGGTGCCGAAGGGGTGGATGCCGCCGTCGGCCAGGTCGATCCGCACGAACTCCTGCGCCTGGTTGCCCCGGCTGGCGATGATCGACCGGCCGTCGGGCGTCACGTCCCACAGTCTCATGCCCGGCTCGCCGCGCACCACCAGCTTCGGGGCCGCGGGGCTGCCGACGACCTTGGTGTAGATCGAGGTGGAGTCCGAGTCGTCGGAGATGAAGTAGAGCGTGCGGCTGTCGCGGCCCCAGACCACGTCGTACTCGTCCACCTGCGTGGTGGTGAAGCGCGTGCGCAGGTTGCGCGCCAGGTCCACCGTCCACACCTCGTAGGTGCCCACCGCGTCGGTCACCAGCACGGCCGCCGTCCGCTCGTCGGGCGAGAGCGCCACCAGGTCGTAGAGCGCCAGGTCCGCCACCGGGACGACGGTGTCGCTGCCCACCGTGTGCCAGGTCAGCGAGTTGCCTTTCTGCTCCGAGCCGTGCAGGTAGACCAGCCGCCCGTTCTGCGCCACCGAGAACGCCGACTTCGCCGCGCCCGGCACGTTCATCACGCCCTGCGCCACCGCGTGCGCCTCCCCGCCCAGCGCGCCG
>DAOPJF010000012.1:0-18060 GCA_035399525.1 Candidatus Krumholzibacteriia bacterium
AGCGCCAGCAGGTTGGTCTGGAAGGCGATCTCGTCGATGGTGCGCACGATGCGCGAGGTCTCGTCGGCCGAGGCCTTGATCTGCTCGATGGCCTCGCCCATGCGGTGCATGGCCTCGCGACCGTGCTCGGCGGCCGCATGGGCCTCGCCCGTCTCGCGCGCCGCCTCCTCGGAGTGGCGGGCGTTCTGGTGGGTCTGGGACGCCAGCTCCTCGAGCGCGGCCGAGGTCTCCTCGAGGGCCGCGGCCTGGCTCTGCGTGCCCTCGGCCAGGGACTCGCCCGCGCGCGACACCTGCTGGGACGAGGTCTGCACGTTGCGGCTGCTCTCGCCCAGGTCGGCCACGACCTTCGCCACGGGCCGGATGATGATGCGCGACAGCAGCAGCCAGGTGACGGCGACGAGCAGCACCAGGCCGAGCACGGTCAAGCCGCCGGTCCAGGCCGCCAGTTGCAGCGCCGTGCGGGTCTGGGCCTGGCGGGCCTCGGTCACCATGCCGTCGATGCCCCCGGCAAGGCGGGTCGAGATCTCGCGCACATGGGCGTCCGAGAGGCCGATGCGCATGACGCCCACCTTGTCGCCCTCGAACAGCACGTCGTGCGTGAAGACCTCGATCCCGTCGCCGGACTGTTCCTGGACCTGGGTCAGGGCCTTGCCCTTGGCGTCGGTGAAGGCGACGAACACGAGGTCGTCGTCCTGCATCGCGATGTCCGCGAGCTGCCCCAGCGAGGCGAAGTCGTAGCCGATGATGTACGTGGCCGCGATCTCGCCCAGCACCCCGGCGAGGGCCTCCTGCTTCCCGTGGAGCTCTTCGCGCAGCAGCGACTCCTCGTCGGCCTGCATCGCGTGCATGAGCCCGGTGAAGCGCTCGGCCTGGGCCTGCTGGGCGGCCCGCGACTTCTTCAGCGAGACGAACCCGCTGCCCGCCTGGATGGCCAGGGTCGCCACGACGATCGCCGCCACGAACCTTGCCGTCACACCCATCTTCCGGAACATGGTGCGTCTCCTTACTGGATGGCCGCGAAGTCGGTGAAGCCGATGGCCTTCAGGCAGTCCTCGACCGGCGTGTAGTCGGCCGGGGCCTTCCAGCCCATGATCTTGGCCGAGACGGCCGCGGTGTCGCCGGGCTGCAGGGCCTGCAGCGCATCGCTGACCTGCCTGGCCAGGCCGGGATCGGTACCCTTGCACGCGGCCAGCGGCCACTCGGGGTACAGGCGCGTCGAATGCGCGAAGGGGAAGTCGTCGTCGATCCTGTTGATGACCCGCAGGTCGGCCAGGTTGATGGCGCCCTCGGCCGCCATGCGCTCGATGGTGTCGCTGCGCACGGTGCCCGCGTCGGCCGCGCCGTTCAGGACGGCCAGCACCACGTTGTCGTGCTTGTTGCCGAAGGTGAACTCGGCGCAGTCCTTCTCGGGGTCCACGCCGTGCTCGACCATCTCGCGCCACGCCATCTGCGCACCGCCGAAGGACGTCTTCTGGACGGCCATGAAGCGCTTGCCCTTGAGATCCTCGATGGTCCGGATGGGGCTGTCGGCCTTCACGACGATGACGCCGCCGAACTCGCTGACCGCATGCCCGTTGTTGGCGTTGATGAGGGTGGCCACGGCCTGGACGCCGTGCTGCTGCTGCAGGCCGATGTAGAACGCGCTGTTGGCCAGCACGAAGTCCACCTGGCCGGCGGCCACGGCGGGCTCGATGGCCTCGAACTTCAGGGGGATGATCTGGACCGGCTGGCCGAGCTTGCCGCTGAGGTACTCGCCGGTGGCGCCCCACTGCTGCATGCACTTGGGCGCGCCGCGCTTGGCCAGCACGCCGATCTTGACGTCGGCCCGGGCGTCGGTCGGCGCGCAGAACACGGCCACCGTCAGCACCAGGGCGGTCAGGAGCACGAACTTCCTCATCTGGTTTCCTCCCGCTCGAAACGATTCGCCGGGGCCGCGCGGCAAGGGGCCGCGGGCCGCTACAGCAACAGCGTTCGGCGGGGAACGACGAGGTCTTAAGGGAAATTCCTAGTCAGCATCACGTAATGTTCCGTAATTCATATGCATACGGGATACATAGGAGATCGCGCGACGATCGCGTACTAGATCTCGGCCACTTCGGTGACCTCGACCTCGCAGCCGAAACCGCCCAGGTCGGTCAGCTCGCCCAGCAGGGCCAGGGTCCGCGCGGGAAACTCACGGCAGAAGGCCGTTTCCAGCGCCGCGGTGTCGAAGACCGCCCAGCAGAGCTCGCCCAGGGCCTCGGTGCCGCAGTACGCGTGCAGCTCGAGCAGCAGGCTGTGCCCCATGTCGGGATCGGCATAGCTGTCGACGAGGATCTCGATGGCGAAGTGGTCCTCGGGCACGGTCTTCCCCTTGGCCTTGGCGGCGTCGTGGACGGCCTTCTCCCAGAAGTCGGCCACGGCCTGGGTCAGGGACAGGCGAAAGCCGCCGTCGCCGGTGGCGGGCCAGGCGGCGTCCAGGCGGGCGGGGTCCGGGTGCACCAGGTCGATGGCGATGTCGGCCTGCAGCTCGGCCTGCCGGTTGTCGCGCAGGTCGTCGAAGTCGTGGTAGCGGGGCTCGGCCATGGTTCGCTCCCGGAGTGAGGGGCTGTCGGCGGCGTCCGCCCGCAGGATAACCGCCCGCCGGGGTGTGGGCAAGGCGCCGGGCGACGGCCGATAGGCGAGGCTTGCGGTCCTGATTGGAGTTGGGTTAAGATGAACATGGGTTTCAACAGGGCCCGGCACGCCGGGGACACATCCGCCACGGGGAGGGGACGCGCATGAAGACCATCAAGGAACTGCTCAACGCCAAGGGTGACGGCCCGGTCTATTCGGTCGCCCCGGACGCCACGGTCTTCGAGGCGGTCACCAACATGGTCGAGCACCGGGTGGGCGCCATGCTGGTCAAGGACGGCGAGACCATCGCCGGCATCGTGACCGAGCGCGACTACCTGCGCTTCATCGCCGTCAAGGGCCGCACCGCCCGCGACACGCCGGTGCGCGAGATCATGACCCCCCGCGTCATCTACGTGACGCCCGACACGGACCTGGGCGAGGTCATGGCCATCATGACGGCCCAGCGCATCCGCCACGTGCCGGTCATGGACAACGAGCGGCTGCTGGGGATCGTGTCCATCGGCGACGTGGTCAAGCAGATCTCGAAGGACCAGAAGGTGCAGATCCGCACCCTGGAGGAGTACATCTCGGACGTCTACCCCGGGCCGGCGCCGGCGGCCGACTAGGGCCGTCCCGCAGCGCGGCCGTCGTCCGCGATCAGGTCCATGGTGATGGACAGGACCTCGTCCAGGGCGTCGATGCGGCGGACCGCGGCGCCGGCCACGTGGGATCCCGTGCCGGCCATGATCGCCCGGGCCACCTGCTCGAGGCGGGCCGCGCCGATGGTGGCCGCGGCGCCGGCCAGGGAATGGGCCTGGGCGTGCAGACCGGCGGCATCTCCGGCGGCGTCCAGGGTGCGCATGGCGGCGATGCGCTGCCGCGCGTCGAGGGCGAACCGCGGCGCGATCCGCCGCGCGATCGCCATGCCCAGCGAGGCGTCGACCGCGAGGTACGGCACGTCGCCCGGGGGCGCGGGCGGCCCCGGCGCCGCGGACCGCGGCATCCCGGCCTCCCCGAGCTGGTGCGCCAGCGCGCCCAGCAGCACCTCGGCCTCGACGGGCTTGGCGATGTAGTCGTTCATGCCGGCCGCCAGGCAGCGGTCGCGGTCGGCCGGGAAGGCGTGGGCGGTCGCGGCGATGATGGGGGTCGCGGATTCCGGTCCCGACAGCGCGCGGATGCGGCGCGTGGCCTCGAGCCCGTCGACCTCGGGCATCTGCACGTCCATGAGCACCGCGTCGATGCCGCCGCCCGCGACGGTCCGGACCGCCTGCGCTCCGTCGGACGCGGTCACCACGTCGCAACCCCAGTCGGCGAGCATCATCTTCAGGACGATGCGGTTGTACTCGTTGTCCTCGGCCACGAGGATGCGCGCGCCGGCCAGGGCGCCGGGAGCCGCGATGGTCCCGGGAGCGTCGAGGCCTCCGACATGCTGGCCGGGCTCGGCCCCGGCAGGACAACGCGCCAGCGGGACGGTGAAGAAGAACGTGCTGCCCGCGCCGGGCTCGCTGCGCACCTCGAGGGCGCCGCCCATCATCCGGACCAGCAGCGACGCGATGGCCAGGCCCAGGCCCGAGCCCTCGTATCGGCGCGAGGCCGAGCCGTCGGCCTGGATGAAGGCCTCGAACACCTTCTGACGGTCCCCGGGCGCGATGCCGATGCCCGTGTCCCGGACCGCGAACGTGACCGGGAAGGCGCCGCCGCCGCCGGGCCCCACGGTCACCGACAGCTGCACTTCCCCCCGGTTCGTGAACTTCACGGCGTTGTTGACCAGGTTCGTCAGCACCTGGCGCAGGCGCTCGGCGTCGGCGAGCAGCCGGTCGGGCACGTCCGGCGCGATGTCCACCTCGAGGTCGAGCCCTTTCTCGAGGGCGGCCGGCGAACCGATGGCCGCGACCTCCTCGACCAGGTTGCGCAGGTTCGTCGGGCGCGGGTCGAGCTCGAGGCGGCCCGCCTCGATCTTCGAGAAATCGAGGATGTTGTTCAACAGGGCCCGCAGCGAGCGCGAGGCCTTGCGGACCACGTCGACCATGTAGCGGCTGCGCTCGTCCAGGTCGGCGCCGGCCAGCAGGTCGGCCATGCCGATGATGCCGGCCAGCGGCGTGCGGATCTCGTGGCTCATGTTGGCCAGGAACAGGCTCTTGGCCCGGCTGGCGGCCTCGGCGCCCTCCTTGGCCTGGTGCAGGCCCTGCTGCTGCGCGCGGATCTCGTCGCGCATCTCGGTGAAGGCCGCCGCCAGGCCGCCGATCTCGTCGCTGCCGCCGCGGGGCGCGGCCGCGTCGTAGTCGCCCCGCGCCATGGCGGCGGCCGCCTGCTGCAGCGCCTGCGCCGGCCGGATGACCAGGATCTCGACGACCAGCCCCGCCAGGATGACCACCAGCACCGAGACGAGGCTCATGACCAGCAAGAGGCGCTTCGTCTGCGCCTTCCATTCGGCGGACATGGCCTCGAGGTCGAGGTCGAGGCTCAGGACGCCCAGCCGGGTGCCGTTGTAGGTGATGGGCCGGGTCAGCACGATGCCGTGGGGATCGCCGTCGGGTCCGGGGTCGACCACCGGGTAGATGCGGGCGCCGCTGCCGCCCACCAGCGTCACGTGATGCCAGTAGGGCTCGCGCCGGCCGACGAAGTCGAGGGTCTCGTTCACCGCGCCGAACTGGCGCTGCAGGATGTAGGGGACCAGGCTTTCGCCGAGGGTCTGCATGTGCGCCTGGGCCTGGGACGTGGCCTGGCGTTCGGCCCAGGCCGACCCCCCCGGCAGCCACAGCAGCACGAGGTAGGCCATCTGCAGCACCAGCAGCCCGCCGAGGGCGAGCGCCAGCCGGCCGCGCAGCGAGCGCAGACCCGGCAGGTTCCATCCCTGGCGCTGCGGCGCGCCCCGACCGTCTCCGGGTGCCATGTCCCCCATCCTGTCGCGTCCGTGCCGACCATGGAGCGCAAGTATAGCCGCCGCCGCGGCGCCGTGGAACCGCGCAGATGGCGGGCCTGCGCGGATGCTGCTAGACTCACCGCTACCCGCGCGGGCGTGCCGCCCGGGCGCCGCGGGAAACGGAGAACCTGATGCGGGTGCTGATCGTCGACGACAACGCCATCGTGCGCGAGGGCCTGGTCCTGTGGCTCTCGTCCGCTGCCGACATCGAGGTCGTGGGCGAGGCGGCCACCGGCGGCGAGGGCGTGCTGATGGCCGCGCGGCTCGAACCGGACCTCGTGCTGATGGACATCTCGCTGCCGGACATCTCGGGCGTCGAGGCCACGCGGCGCATCCTCGCCGGCGGCCGCGGACAGCCGGGCATCGTCTGCATCTCGATGCACCTCGAGCGCCGGCACCCGGTCGAGGCCTTCGCCGCGGGCGCCCGCGGCTACGTGGTCAAGAGCGGCCTGGCCGAAGAGCTGATCCCCGCCATGCGGACCGTCGCGGCCGGCGGCCGCCACGTGTCGCCGCGCCTCGATGCGGCCCTCGTGGCCGAGCTCGCCGGCGACGGCTGACGGCGGCGCGGCGCACGGCCGGCCGTCTTGTCGGCGGCGCGGCCATGGATTATCGTTCGCCGGCGATGCCCGGCCCGCTGGTTCCCCTTCCGTCGAGGTGCTTGCCGCCATGGCCCAGACCGTCATCGAGAAGATCGTCCAGTCCCACGCCGTGGGCCTGAAGCCGGGCGCCGAGGTGCGCGCCGGCGACTTCGTGACCCTCGCCCCCGACCACGTGATGACCCACGACAACACGTCGGCGGTCATGGGCAAGTTCAAGGGCCTGGGCGTGGCGAAGGTGAAGAACCCGGCGCAGCCCGTGTTCACCCTCGACCACAACATCCAGGACCTGGGCGAGGCCAACCAGGCCAAGTACGCGGCCATCGCCGCCTTCGCGGCGCAGCACGGCATCACCGCCTTCGGCGCCGGGCGCGGCATCGGCCACCAGGTCATGGTCGAGGAGGGCTTCGTGCGGCCGGGCGGCTTCTGCGTGGCCAGCGACAGCCACAGCAACACCTACGGCGCCCTGGCGGCCCTGGGCACCCCGGTGGTGCGCACCGACGCGGCCGCGCTGTGGGCCACCGGGACCACGTGGTGGCAGGTGCCGCGCACGGTGCAGGTGGTGCTCGAGGGCGCGCTGCGGCCGGGCGTGACGGGCAAGGACGTGATCATCACCCTGTGCGGCCTGTACGGGCAGGGCGAGGTGCTGAACGCGGTGCTCGAGTTCGCCGGACCGGGCGTGGCCTCGCTGTCGATGGAGGAGCGCCTGACGGTGGCCAACATGACCACCGAGTGGGGCGCGCTGGCCGGCTGGTTCCCCTGCGACGCGACCTGCGTGGCCTTCATGGCCGAGCGCAAGGCGTGGCTCGAGAGCCGCGGCGTTGCCGGGCGCATCACCGACCGGGACCTCGAGGCCTGGCGCACGAACCCGCCGCGCAGCGACGCCGACGCGTTCTACGCCGCCCGCATCGTCCTGGACCTGGCCAAGGTCACGCCCCACGTCAGCGGCCCCCACTCGGTGCAGGTCATGACCTCGCTGAAGGCGATGCAGGCGCAGCGCAAGCGCATCCACAAGGCCTACCTGGTCAGCTGCACCAACAGCCGGCGCGACGACATCGCCCAGGCGGCGGCGGTCATCAAGGGGCACAAGGTGGCCGAGGGCGTCGCGTTCTACGTGTCGGCGGCCAGCGGTCCCATCCAGCAGCAGGCCGAGGCCGACGGCTCGTGGCAGGCGCTGCTGGACGCGGGCGCCATCGCGCTGCCCCCGGGCTGCGGACCGTGCATCGGCCTGGGCGCCGGGCTGCTGCAGGCGGGCGAGGTGGGCATCTCGGCCACCAACCGCAACTTCCGCGGGCGCATGGGCGACCGCGACGCCGAGGCGTACCTGGCCAGCCCCGCGGTGGTGGCCGCGAGCGCCATGGCCGGGTTCATCGCCGGGCCCGAGGGCCTGGCCCTGGACGGCGGCGTGCCGGCGCGCGACTTCACCGAGTTCAAGGCGACGGCCGGCGCCGCGGGCGAGGTCGAGATCCTCGACGGCTTCCCGGCGGGCCACACCGGCCGCTGCCTGTTCCTGCCCAAGGACAACCTGAACACCGACGGCATCTACTCGAAGGACCACACCTACCGCGACGACCTCACGCCCGCGCAGATGGCCGCCGTGGTGATGGAGAACTACGATCCCGCCTTCGCACCCATGGTGCGGGCGGGCGACGTGGTGGTCGCGGGCTACAACTTCGGCACCGGCAGCAGCCGCGAGCAGGCCGCCACGGCGCTGCAGGCGGCGGGCATCCGCTGCGTGATCGCCGGCAGCTACAGCGACACCTACCTGCGCAACGCCATCAACAACGGCTTCCTGTGCGTGCAGAGCAGCGCGCTGAGCGACGCCCTTCGCGCCCGCTTCGCCGCGGCCGAGAAGGAGGGCGCGCGCACGGTCGACGCCGGCCCGATCACCCTGGACTTCCGCGGCTCGACGGCGACCTGGAACGGCGCGACCTACCGGTTCCTGCCCCTGGGCACGCCGGTGCAGGAGCTGGTCATCGCCGGCGGCGTCGAGAACATGGTGCGGGCGAAGCTGGCCTGACGGGGCCGGAGGCCGGATCGAAAAGGGGGCGGTCCCGGCGGGCCGCCCCCTCGCGTCGGTTCATGAAAGCCGCGTCAAGCGCGCGTCGGCAGGCGGCGCGCCAGCAGGACGTCCAGGAAGCGGCGGTAGGGCGCCCAGTGGCAGTCGGCCTTGCAGGCGGCCAGGTCGGCCAGCGAGGTGCAGCGACCCTCGCAGTCGCAGCTGAAGGTGCGGATGGCCGCCGGCACCGGTTCGCCGAGCAGGGACGCGAAGGCCTCCACCTCCACCGTGAACGTCGTCTCGCAACCGGGCACGACGTGGTTGAAGTAGTAGAAGTTCCAGCGCGCGTCGCTGTCGTTGAGCATCATGCCGATGGGCACGATGCCAGGATGACAGACGAGGTCCTCGAGCGTGAACCGCTCGTGGCAGTACGGACACGATGTCACCGGTTCCATGCCTTCGGCTCCCGTCGCCGCGACCCCGTCGAACCCCCGTAGGCGTTGTCGGCACGGTCCGGCACCTGCTTCAGCGAATTCCGGTCGCGGCGCCGCGCCCCCTACAACTCGCCCTTCATGAGCTTGAGCTGGGTGCGCAGGCCCTGGTTGCCCGGATCGAGCTCGCTGGCGCGCTCCAGGGCCAGGCGGCCGAGGTCGGTGCGCTCGGCGTCCAGGCACAGGAAGCCCGCCAGGGTCCACAGCCCGGCGTCGGACCAGGGGTCGTCCCCGGCCTGCAGGCGCTCGGCCAACGCCACCGCCAGGGTCGGGTCGCCCAGGGCCCGATCCGCCTCCAGGGCCAGGACCAGGTCCTGGGGGTCGTTGCGGTCGGCGACCAGGAGCCGGCCGGCTGCCGGATCGCCGCCGCGCACGAGGCTGCGCGCGAGGGCGCGCCGGTTGGCGTCGGACGGCTCGGCCGCGTAGGCCTCCCGCAGGGCCGCGGACTCGGCGACCGGATCGACGGGCGCCGCCCAGCGCGCCTGGGCCGCTCCGCTCTGGCCGTAGAAGGTGAGCACGCCGTCGCCGGTGCGGTCGGCGGCCGCCTGGGCCAGGCGGTCGAGCAGCGCCTGGTCGACGGTCCCGCCCCGCGCCCGCAGGGCCGTCAGCGCCGTCTCGACCTCGAGGACGGCCGAGCGACGGTCACCCACGCGCTCGTACACGGCGCCCCTGAGCAGCGCCGCCTCGGCCGGGTACCAGCCGCGCGCCTCGCAGATCGCCAGCGCATCGAGGGCGTCGGCGGCCGCCTGGCCGCGGCCGGCGTCATCCAGCAGCGTGTCGCCCACGGCGTCGGCCAGCAGGGCGCCCTGGGCCAGGCGGCTGCCGGCGGTGGGGAACGTGCCGAAGGCCCGGGTGACGGGGATGCGTCCGCTGCGTCCGGTGAGCCGCCCGAGGTTGCAGGTGATGGTCCGGCTGGGGAAGTACGGCGCGTAGGGCCGGCAGATGCGCGCCTGGTCCCAGGCGATCCCGGCCAGGGCCACGCGGCCGGTGAGCTCGTAGATGAGGCCGGCGTCGTTCCAGAACCGCGCGGCGAAGGGGTAGGCGTCGGCGGTGCGGTAGCCGCCGAAGGCCTTCAGGGCCATGTCCGGCTCGCCCGCCCGCAGCCAGGCCAGGGCCTTGATCCAACGCTCGGCGAAGTCCGAGGGCGCCTCTTTCCACACGGCCACGTTCACCGTCTCGGGCGCGCTGCCGGAGATGCGGTAGTCGAGTGGGTACTTGCGGATGCGCGTCTCGCGCAGCGCGTCGGCCGCGCGGAAGGCCGTCGCCTGGTCGCCGCGGTCGGCCGCCAGCAGGCCCTCGAGCAACGTGGCCTCGAACCCGGCGGCGCCGCGCGCGCGGGCCAGGGCGAGGGCCTCGGAGGCCGCCGCACCGTCGCCGCGTTCGCGGGCCAGCCAGGCGGCGTCCAGGGCGACGCCCTGGCGCAGGGCGATGAGCTTGTCGGCAGGCACCTGGGCCAGGGCGCGCTCGGCGCCGGCCAGGCCGCGGCCCGCGCGGTCGAGGTCGCCCACGGCCTGGGCGAACCAGGCGTACAGGTGCCAGGCGTACGGGTTGGCGGGATCCAGCCCCACCGCCGTGCGCAGCTTCTGCAGGCAGTCGCCGACCACGGTCACGTCGCTGACCCCCAGCCCCCAGCCGCTGGGCAGGTTCTCGCGCGTGCGCTGGGCCTGGTCGGCGATGCGGTTGCGGAAGCGCGCCACGAACTCCAGCTCGCGGGCGGCCATCTTCTCGCGCCGCGCCCGCTCGTCCGCCGGCAGGGTCAGCCAGGCGTCGAGCTCGAGGCCGTCGACGCGGCCGGTGTAGGCGAGGGTGCGCGCGTAGGCGGCGGCCTGGTCGACGCGCTCCTGGGAGCGGTCGAGCGAGACGTCGGCATCGCGCAGGCGGTAGAACAGGGCGTCGGTCGCGGCCCACCAGGAGACCTCGCCCACCGTGTTCCAGTGGGCGGGCTCGTCCCAGGCGACGGCCGGCATGGCGAACAGCACGCAAAGGCATGCGGCGCCGCAGGCGCTGCGGATGGAATGCGTCATGTCAGGCTTCCCCCTTGAACGGCGGCCCAGGGCGCCGCATCGGCCCGGCCCTTCGTCGGCCCGGCCTTGACCGCAAGATACCGAAATCCCACAATGCCGGGCAACCGATCGTTCACCCGCCGACGGAAGCGCGCCCATGCCCCTGCCCCTGCAAGCCGCCCTGGCGACCGCCCTGTGGTGCGCGCTGCACAGCGTGTTCGTCACCCACCGCTGGCGCCGCTTCGTCGAGGGATCGCTGCCTTCGTACCGGCCCTGGCAACGGTTGGCCTACGTGGCGGCCTCGGGCCTCTCGTTCCTGGTGCTCGCTTTGTGGCTGCGGGCGCTGCCCGACCGGACGCTGTGGACGTGGAGCGGGGCCTGGCGCTGGGTGCAGCTGGCGGGCCTGGCCGAGGCGGGCCTGCTGTTCGTGCTGGGGGCCCGCGCCTACGACGGCCGCGCCTTCCTGGGCCTGCGGCAGGCCGCGGACCACCTGGCCGGGCGCCCGCCGCGCGAGCCGGTGTTCCGCACCGCCGGCATCCTGGGCGCGGTGCGGCATCCGTGGTACGCCGGCACCCTGCTGCTGCTGGCGTTCGGGCTGCCGGTGACCGACGTGAACCTGGCCTGGCGCGGCGTGATGGCCGCCTACGTGCTGGTGGGCACCGAGCTCGAGGAGCGCAAGCTGCTGGCGGACATCGGCCCCGCCTACGCCGACTACCGTCGCCGCGTGCCCCGGTTCGGCCTGCCCCCGCGCCGGCGGCCCTGAGCCCCGCACACGCCGGTCCGGAGGTCCTTGCCCCGTCCGCCGCCCGCGGGGTATAGTGGCCCGGCTCGCCCGGCCCGACACGACGACAAGGAGAACGATGCTCCAGCAGAACCTGGTCGAGACCTTCGCCACGAGCCTGCGCCGCCACTGGGATGTCGCCTGCTTCGCCGACCTGGACGGAGGCACGTTGACGAACGGCGACGTGGCCAACCGCATCCTGAAGCTGCACTGGATCTTCGCCGAGTGCGGGCTCGAGCGCGGCGACCGCGTGGCCCTGGTCGGGCGCAACTCGGCCCACTGGGCGGTCACCTACTTGGCGGCGGTCACCTATGGGGCCGTGATCGTGCCGATCCTGCCCGATTTCACGCCTGCCGAGATCGAGCACATCGTCCGGCACAGCGGCTCGTCGCTGCTGTTCGCCTCGGACACCTGCTGGGACGGCCTGTCCGAGGAGAGGATGCCGTCGCTGACGGCGGTGTTCCGCCTGGCGGACCTCGGCCTGTTCTGGAGCCGCACCGACGCCGTCGCCGCCGCTGCGGCGCACGCCGACACGGGCTACGTCGAGCGCTACGGCGCGGTGCTGTCGCGCACCGGGCTGGCATTCCCGGCGGTCGAGGGCAGCGCCCTGGCCGCCATCGTCTACACCTCGGGCACCACGGGGTTCAGCAAGGGCGTGATGCTCGACCACCACGGGCTGATGGTGAACGTCCGCTACTTCATCGACAACGTCGACCTCGTGCCCGGCGACACCATCGTCTCGTTCCTGCCCCTGGCCCATGCCTTCGGCTGCGCGTTCGACTTCCTGTCGCCGTTCGTGGCGGGCTGCCACGTGATCTTCGTCGAGAAGATCCCCACGCCGAAGGTGCTGCTGGCGGCCTTCGCCAAGCACCGGCCGGCGGTGGTGATGTCGGTGCCGCTGATCATCGAGAAGATCTACCGCAACCGGGTCAAGCCGCAGCTCGAGTCGCCCAAGGTGCAGTTCATGCTGAAGGTGCCGGGACTGCGCTCGGTGGTGCAACGCAAGATCCGCGACGCCCTGTACGAGGCCTTCGGCGGACGTTACAAGGAACTGGTGGTGGGCGGCGCCGCGCTGAACAAGGAAGTCGAGGACTTCTTCCGCCAGATCGGCTTCAACCTGACCTGCGGCTACGGCATGACCGAGTGCGGCCCGCTGATCAGCTACACGGTGCAGAAGGGCCGGCCGCCCGTCGGCAGCGTGGGCCGGGTCATCCCCTACCTCGAGTGCCGCATCGCCGAGCCCGATCCCGAGAGCGGCATCGGCGAGGTGCTGGTGCGCGGCGAGAACCGCATGCTCGGCTACTACAACGACCAGGACGCGACCGACGCCTGCATCGACGCCGACGGGTGGCTGCACACCGGCGACCTGGGCCGCCTGGACGACGACGGCTTCCTGTACCTGACGGGCCGCTCGAAGAACATGATCCTGACCGCGTCGGGGCAGAACATCTACCCCGAGGAGATCGAGTCCCAGCTGAACAACATGCCCTGCGTGGCCGAGTCGCTGGTGCTCGAGTCCAAGGGGCTGCTGGTGGCCCTGGTCTACCCCGACCTCGAGTCGGTGGACCGGGCCTGCCTCAAGGGCAAGCAGGTCGAGACCATGATGGAGGACAACCGCCAGGCCCTGAACCGGCGGCTGCCGGGCTACAGCCAGATCACGCGCCTGAAGGTGATGTACGAGGAGTTCGAGAAGACACCGACGAAGAAGATCAAGCGGCGGCTCTACAGCGCCGCCAGCTGACCCGATACCACGAACGAGGGGGCATAGCCATGAAGTTCAGCCGCCATCCCGCCGACAAGACGATGGTGCTGGAGATCTCCGGCAAGATCATGGGCGGACCGGACCACGACAGGTTCAAGGCCGAGATCAAGTCGGTGCTCGAGGAGGGGTACAGCGACATCGTGCTCGACCTCGCCGACGTGCCGTGGATCAACTCGACGGGCCTGGGCATCCTAATCTCGGGCTACCATTCGGTGCTCGAGGCCAAGGGCACGCTGCGCATCTGCTCGGTGAAGGAGCGCGTGCTGAGCATCTTCTACGTGTCGCAGCTCGAGAAGATCTTCGCCGTCTATCCCGACCGGCAACAGGCGCTGGCGGCCCGGGGCTGAGCCACCGCCGGACGAACGGGCGGCCGCCCCGCGCGCGTGGGGCGGCCGCGCCATTCCGGCCGGGCGTCAGTGCGCGTACACCTCGGTCTCCCGCGACTTGTCCGCCTCGGTCTGCCGCAGCAGCGCTTCCACCTTCTCCCCGGGCAGCCATGTCACCGCGCCTGTGCCTACGTCGTAGACGGCACCCACGACCCTGACCTTGCCCGCGTGCACCAACTGCCGCGTCACGGGACTGCGGCGGAACAGGTCGGCGACCGCCTGCCAGACGTTCTCCTCGATCGCGTAGGGAATGACGGCGTCGCCCTGGGCCTCCGGGTGCGCCGCGAGCGCGCGCTGCACCGCCGGGCCGATGTTGTCGACCAGCGGAGGGATGTTCAGCTCGAGCTCGTGGCCCTGCCCGCGTGCGGCATGGGTCACCGCCGTGACGGCGCCGCACTGGGTGTGGCCGAGCACCACCAGCACGGGCGTGTTCACGTGGGCCAGCCCGTACTCGATGGTGCCGATCTCGTCGGTGTCGCAGACATTCCCTGCGACGCGCACCACGAAGATGTCCATGATGCCGGCGTCGAAGATCATCTCGACGGGCACGCGCGAATCGGAGCACGACAGCACGGTCGCGTAGGCGTAGTTGCCCTGGTTCTCGGTGCCCGCCTGCTTCAGCCGCACGGCGTCGGCGTGCGGGTGCGTCGCCTTGCCCGCGGCGAAGCGGGCGTTGCCGTCCTTCAGGAGCGCGAGGGCAGCGGCCGGAGCGGGTTGGATCGCCGCCGCCGGCAGGGCGGCGGCCAGCAGCGCGGCGGGCAGCAAGACGGTGGCGATGCGGACGATGGCGTTCATGAGGGCCTCTTTCGTGCGGGTGGCGCGGTGACCAGGCGTGAGACTGCCGGCGGCGGCGCCGGTAACGCGGCCCGGCCGCGGTCGTCTCATCGGGCCCGCATGCCGGTCCGGCGACCGCGCCGGACCCGTAACCCACGCACGGAGGTATCGCCCATGTCCATCCGTCGCATCCTCGCCTGCGCGCTCGCCCTGGCCGTCCTCGCGGCCTCGGCCCCGGCGCAGCCCCTCTCCCCGCTCGAGCAGCTGGGCAAGCTCATCTTCTTCGACACGACCCTCAGCGACCCGCAGGGCATGTCCTGCGCCACCTGCCACGCACCGCAGGTCGGGTTCACGGGACCCGACGCCGGCGTCAACCTCGCGACCGCGGTCTACCCCGGCGCGGTGGTCCCGCGGTACGGCAACCGCCGTCCTCCGGCCGCGGCCTATGCCGGCGCCAGCCCCCTGCTGCACTGGGACGCCGGGCTCGGCGGCTGGTTCGGCGGCATGTTCTACGACGGCCGCGCCACCGGCTGGACCCTGGGCGACCCGCTCGCCGAGCAGGCCCAGGGCCCGTTCCTCAACCCCCTGGAGATGAACAACGCCAACGCCGCGATGGTCTGCCAGAAGATCCATCACTCGCGGTACGCCGGGCTGTTCGAAGCCGTGTGGGGTCCCGGCTCGTCGCAGCCCGACGGCGACGCCGCGGTCATGTACGAGCGCGTCGCGCGGTCGATCGCGGCCTACGAGGCCTCGGCCGAGGCGAACCCCTTCACCGCCAAGTACGACCGGTGGCTGGCGGGCGAAGCGGCGCTGACCGACCTCGAGGCCGAGGGCCTGGCGCTGTTCGAGGGGCGGGCCGGCTGCGCCGGCTGCCATCCGACGGCCGCCGACGGCGGCAGCGCCCTGTTCACCACCTACGGCTACGCCAACCTGGGCCTGCCTCGCAGCGAACGGCTGCCGTTCTACACTCAGCCCCCGCGCTGGAACCCCGACGGTGCCGCCTGGGTCGATCCCGGCCTCGCCGGATTCCTGGCAGGCGTGCCCGAGTACGCGGATGCGGCGGCGGCCGAGTACGGCAAGCACAAGATCCAGACGCTGCGCAACGTGGACCGCAGGCCCGCCGCCGACTTCGCCAAGGCCTACGGCCACAACGGCGTGTTCATCTCGCTGGCCGAGTTCGTGCACTTCCTGAACACGCGGGACTCCGGAGGCTGGGCGGTGCCCGAGGTCGCCGCCAACCTGAGCGCGGCGGTCGGTGACCTGGGCCTGACCGCCGGCGAGGAAGCGGCGCTGGTCGCCTTCCTGGGCACGCTGAGCGACGGCTGGACGCCGCCGGACGGAGCCAAGGCGATGGGTGTCGCGGCGGCGCTGCCGTCCGTGTCCGGGCCGGGCGTCGTCCGCGGCGCGGTCGACGTGCGCTTCAGCCTGCCGGCAGCCGCGGACATGCGCCTGGAGGTCTTCGACCTGCGTGGCCGGCGCGTGGCCGTACTGGCCGAGGGGTGGCGCGAGGCCGGCGCCGGATCCGCGGCCTGGCGCGCGGCCGACCTGCCGAGCGGCCTGTACCTGCTGCGCCTGACGACGGCCGCGGGCGGAGCGAGCGCACGCTGCGTCGTCGTCCATTGATCGCCGGACGCTGACGAAGACGGGGGCGGCCGCTCACGGCCGCCCCCGCACCTCGTCCGGCCGGAGCCCAGGATCAGGCCGGCAGCCCCACCCTGAACTCGGTGCCGTACCGGTCGCTCGAGGTGAAGGTCACGGTGCCGCCGAGCAGCTCCTCGGTGAAGACGCGGGCCGACCAGGCGCCGAGCCCGTGGCCCGGGCCGTGCTTGGTCGAGAAGTTCTTCTGGAAGACCCGCGGCTGGATCTCGCGCGGGATCGCCGCCGGGTTTCTCACCATGAAGACCACGCCCCCGGGTCCGTCGGACACGAGGATCTCGACGCGTCCGCCGGGCTGGGTCGCCTCCAGCGCGTTGATCACGAGGTTCGTCAGGACGCGGACGAGCAGCCACCGGTCGGTGCGCAGGACCAGGTCGGACGACGGCGAGCGGAAAGTGATCGTGCGCCCGGCAGCCGACGGGTGGTGCAGGAACACGCTGCGCAGCTCGTCGAGGATGCCCGCGGCCGGCACCTCGGCCAGGGGCAGCGGGTGCAGGTCGAAGTCGCCCCCGTGCAGGGCGCGCTGCAGGCCGACGTCGCGCGTGAGCTGGTCGACCAAGTGGACGACGCGCTCGGCGAGCTGGTTCCGCTCCTGCTCGTCCTGCGCACCGCCCATCAGTTCGGCGGCCACGGTCAGCGCCTGCAGCACGTTCGACGTGTCGTGGTAGAAGGCCTGCTCCATGGCGGCGGTGCGCTGCTCGGCGGTGGCGTCCTGGAGCACGAACAGCAGCAGGCGCTCGCCGCCCAGGTCGATGGGGCAGGCGCGGACCTTCAGCACGAGGTCCTCCACGGCGCCCTCGCGCTCGACCTCGGCCACGCAGTACCGCTCGTCGGCTTCGCCGAGCGCCGCCGCGGTGGCGATGGCCAGCACGGCGCCGCAGGTCGCGCAGTGCGCCGACGTGCCGCAGCCGCCGGGCATGTCGTCGGCGTGGACGCAGCCGAGGGCCTCGCCCGGGCGCAGCCCCAGCACCTGCTGGCTGTCGCGGCAGCCCAGTCCTGCCAGGAACGCGTGGTTGACCGCCAGGATCTGGCGGTTCTCGTCGATGACGGCCACGAGGCCGCCGACGGCGCGCAGCAGCGTGTCGACGATGGGATTGTTGGTGATCAGGCCGATGCGGCGGGCGAGCTCGGACGGCTCGGTGCGGACGGCCGGCGCGAAGTGCGTTTCCAGATGGCCACCAGTCATGGCGGAGCCTCCCCGGTCAGGGGGTGGGCGATCGGATTATGAAAGGATAGTATCGACACGGGCGGGGGTGCACCACAGCGAAATCCGGCAGGGCCCCTGCGAATGCCCCTTCAAACCCGCAAGAACTTGCCTTATCAGAACTTATCCGGCTCGCCACCGGGCCGCCGGACCATGGCGTCGCAGACCTTGTAGCCGAACTGCTCGTACAGGCCGTGGGCGTCCTTGGTGCGCAGCAGCTGCTGCGGGGCCGCCGCCACGTCGGGATGGCTGTCCAGGCACTCCATCATCCACTTGCCCAGGCCGATGCTGCGGTGGTCCGGGTGCACGATGACGTCGCAGATCCAGGCGAAGGTGCAGCGGTCGGTGACCACGCGGGCGAAGCCCACCTGGCGGTCGCCGTGGAACAGGCCGAAGCACAGCGAGTTGTCGATGGACTTCTGGACGATCTCCTTCGGCCGCCCCGACGCCCAGTAGGTCTGCTGCAGGGCGGGCACGATGTAGTAGAGATCGAGCTCCGACTTGTCGTCGGAGAGGCGGTACGCTCCCCGGGTCCATTCCATGCGCGGCCCTCCTGGCCTGGCGGTCCTGTGGGTCCCGATCCTAGAACTCCGCCGACTTGGGCGCCCGCGGGAACGGGATCACGTCGCGGATGTTGGCGATGCCCGTCACGTAGTTCACGGCGCGCTCGAAGCCGAGTCCGAAGCCCGCGTGGGGCACGGTGCCGTACTTCCTCAGGTCACGATACCACCAGTAGCCCGCCTTGGGCAGGCCCATCTCGTCGATGCGCCGGTCCAGGACGTCCAGCCGCTCCTCGCGCTGGCTGCCGCCGATGATCTCGCCGATGCCGGGGGCCAGCACGTCCATGGCGGCCACCGTCTTCCCGTCGTCGTTCAGGCGCATGTAGAAGG
>DAOPJF010000013.1:0-17522 GCA_035399525.1 Candidatus Krumholzibacteriia bacterium
ATCAGCTCCTTTCGGTCTACGGCGAGGATCACTTCCTGCCCCTGACCTACTATTTCAGCGCACCCTACAACATCCCGGTCGTCACCCAGCGGGCGTCGATGTACGGGTTCACGGGCACGCCCTCGGTGATGTTCGACGGCGTCACGTCGATGGTCGGCGGCATGGCCAGCGGCTCGATGTACGCCTCGTACCTGCCGGTGTACACGTCGCGCGCGGCGACCCCCAGCCCGGTGGCCATCGCCAGCAGCTACACGATCATGGGCGACCAGTGCACCGTCTCGACGACGGTCACCGTCGACCTGGCGATGCCCGGCGGCACCAACCAGGTGCAGACCTACGTGGCGCTGTACGACGAGCACGGGCACACCAACCTGGTCATGGCGGCGCTGGCCACCGAGACCATCACCAGCACCGGCATCGGCCAGCAGACCACGGTCGAGCGCACCTTCACCGTCGACCCTGCCTGGGACCAGGCGAACCTGCGCGTGGTGACCCTGGTGCAGAACATGACCAGCGAGCAGGTGCTGCAGGCCGGCCTGGCCGCGCCCGACTACCGTGCCAACATCGTCGTGGATTGCGAGCCCGACGGCGTGGCTGCGGGCTGGACGCTGTCCGGCCCCTACGGCGTGCTGGCCTCCGGCAACGGCGACAAGGTCCTGGACGCCTTCTACTCGGGCGAGTTCACCCTCACCTGGGCCGACGTGCCCTACTGGACCGAGCCCGCCTCGGGTTCGCAGACGCAGACGGTCGCCGACGGCGGCCAGCTGGTGTTCCACGGCACCTACACCGACGGGCCGTTCGCCGCGCCGACCGCGGCCGGCGGCGCCGCCGACCCCTCCCAGGGCGTCAGCCTGGTGGACTTCGACGGCGACGGCGACCTCGACGCCCACCTGCCGATCCGCGGCGCGGCCGACCTGCTGCTGCGCAACGACGGCGGCACGTACACGTCGGTCGGCAGCGGCCTGATCGCCGACGCCGGCAACGGCGTGAGCTCGACCTGGGCCGACTTCAACGGCGACGGCCACCTGGATGTCTACATCGGCCGGGACGGCCAGGCGAACCTGCTGTACGCCGGCGACGGCGCGGGCAACTTCAGCGTCGTGAACTCCTACGGCGCCGGCGACGCGGGCCAGGCCCGCAGCGTGTCGTGGGTCGACTACGACAACGACGACAAGCTCGACCTCTACGTGGTGAACACCGGCGGCGCGAACGTCCTGCTCAAGAACATGGGCGACGTGGGCGGCGGCTTCTGGCTGTTCACCTTCCAGAGCAACGGCGCCGGCAGCACGGCCAACGGCCGCACCGCCGCCTGGGCCGACGTCGACTTCGACGGCCGGATGGACATGTACCTGGTCAACAGCTTCGCCGCGAACCAGCTGCTGATGAACACCACCATCGGCTTCAGCGACGTGGCCTCGACCGTCGGCGTGGCCGACGCCGGCAACGGCGCCGGGGCGGCGTTCGGCGACTACGACAACGACGGCGACTGGGACCTGTACCTGGCCAACGACGGCTCGGCCGACCGGCTGTATGCCGGCGACGGCGCCGGCTCGTTCAACCTGGTGCTCGGCACGAACCTCGGCGACCGCGGCAACGCCCGCGGCGTCGTGTTCGCCGACCTGGACAACGACACCAACCTCGACCTGTACGTCGCCTGCGCCGGCCAGCCCGACCTGCTGCTGATCGGCGACGGCCACGGCAACTTCGCCCGCGCCCCCATGGGCTGGAGCGAGGCCGAGGCCGGCGGCAACGGCCTGGCGTGCGGCGACATCGACGGCGACGGCGACCTCGACCTGTTCGTGGCCCGCGAGGGCGCGCAGGACGTGGTCTTCACCAACGTCATGCTGCAGAGCAACCACTGGTTCGAGGTGCGGCTGCACGGCACCGCGGGCAACCCGGCCGGTCTCGGCGCGCTGGTGCAGGTCACCAGCGGCGGCGTGACGCAGATGCGCCAGGTCACCGCGGGCGGCTACCTGGGCATGAGCGGCGGCCCCGCGCACTTCGGTCTCGGCGCGGCGAGCACCATCGACGAGCTGCGCATCACCTGGCCCAACGGCACGGTGCAGACCGCCGGTCCGCTGTTCGGTGACCGGGTGCTGGACGTGACCATCGGCGAGAGCATCGTGTCGGCCGTGGGCGACCCCGTGCCGGCGACGACGAACCGCCTGCTGGCGGCCCGCCCCAACCCGTTCAACCCGTCGACCTCCATCGCCTACGAGCTGGCCCGGGCCGGCGCCGTGCGGCTGGAGGTCTTCTCGGTGGACGGACGGCGCGTGGCGGTGCTCGTGGACGGCATGCAGGCCGCGGGCCCGCACCAGGCGGTGTGGACCGGCCGCGACGATGCGGGCCGGGCCATGGCGTCGGGCACGTACATGTACCGGCTCACCGCCCCGGACGGCGAGGTGCTGGGCGGGCGCATGACCCTCGTGAAGTAGGATCGACGTTTCTCAACGGAAAGCGCCCGGGGCCGCAACGGCCCCGGGCGCTTCGCTTTCCGGCCCGGCTAGCGGTCGGTCGCGGGTTCGGGGACCGGCTCGCGGGCGATGGTGCCGTCGAACCACACCGATCCCTGGGGCGTCTGCAGCTCGAGGCGCACGGCGCCCGAGCGGCGGATGTGCAGCAGCGCCGGGTAGGTGACGCCCGCCAGCGGCTTCGTCGCCGTCGCGCCGAGGCGGCTGTCGACCACCGCCTGGCGCGGGGCGACGGTCACGGTGCCCGCGCCCAGGAACTCGGGGCCGTCGTCGTCGGGGTCGTCCACCGGAGCGACCGCGTCGTCCTCCGATGGCACGAGGGGCGCCAGGGCGTCGTCGTCGTCCGCCGGCACGAGGGGCGCGACCGCATCCTGCGCGCCCTCGCCGGTCAGCGGCGCGGGCGCGTAGTCCACCGTGAACTGCCAGGTGACGCCCTGGTCGGTGCCGGCCTGGCTGCGCACGCCGCCCGCCGCCGGGGTCGTGTTCACCGTGTGGCCGCTGCCGCCGCCGGCGTAGTGGCCTCGCAGGTCGTCACCCGCATCCTGGACCGCCACGAGGTCGACCGTGGTCGTCGAGGTGATCGAACCGATGGTGACGGTCGAGGTGTCGTGGATGCGCACGGTCCACGCCTCGCCGGCCAGGACCGCGCCCGAACCGGTGAGGGCCACGGCCAGCACCGCGGCGCCGAGGGCGCGAACGGGCAACGGGAACGCCATGATCAACCTGCCTCGCTGCGGGTGGAACGACGGCCGGGCCCGGCCGCCGCGCGGGCGATGTTAGCGCCGACGCCGGGGTGCTGTAAACAGCACCGCGATGCCCGACTGTGATTCCCCGGCCGTCGGTGTCTCTTGACTTGACGGGCGACGCACGGCGGCGCTATCGCTTCGTGCCGCGCGGCGGAACCGGTCCGGTCCCGGCGCGGCGGAACACAACCCCAGCGGACGGGAGGACGGGCATGGTGCAGCGGATGCGTTGGGCCCTGGCGACGGCGATCGTGCTGGTCGCCGCGGGCGCGGCCCTGGCGGGCGAGACCGCCCTGAACCGGCAGGACGTGACGGTCATCAAGAAGAAGCTGGTCGAGGTGCAGGCCGCCCTCGGCGCGTTGCCCGAGGGCTACGTGGTCAACCGCGAGGACTTCAACCTGCCGACCGACGCGTCGGAGACCGACGGCGGCTACGAGCCCGCCTACGCATCGGCCAGCTTCCGCTACGACGGCGGCAGCGAGCAGATGGCCCGCAAGTCGAGCGAGGAGCTCGAGGCCGAGTACCGGAAGAAGATGATGGAGATGCAGGCCGCCGGCGACTACGAGGGCCTGGCCAGGCTGTCCCAGGAGATGGTCAAGAAGGCCACCGAGGCCCAGATGGCTGCCGACGGCGCCCGCCGCGAACCGGTGGACGTGGAGGTCCGCGCCAACGGCGGCCCGGTGGCCACCATCGACCCCGATGCCGTGGTGTGCGAGGGCCCGGGGTACATCGCCCTGCGGCAGGACAACTACGACGGCAACGCCACGGTCGTGCTGTACTGCGACCCCGTGGGGCTGAAGGACACGCAGACCCTCGCGCGCATCGACCTGTCCGAGGGACGCACGCCGTCCAAGGCGAAGACGACCTGGCGCCACGTGGCCGTCGAATTGACCGGACCGCGGGATGTGGTCGAGGCCTGGGCGAAGTCCATCGACAAAGCGAAGGTGCTGGCGCAGGTCGACCGCTGACCGCAGCGCACCCGGCAGACGCAGGCGCCGGCCCCCCCGCGGAGGGCCGGCGCCTTCGCACATGGCCTGCGCTAGTTCGTGACGACCTTGAGCAGGATGATGCCGCCCACGATCAGCGCGATGGCCAGCAGCCGCGCCGCGGCGGCCGGCTCGCCGAACAGCACGATGCCCAGGATCACCGCGCCCAGCGTGCCCACGCCTGTCCACACCGCGTACGCCGTGCCCACGGGCAGCGACTTCATGGCCACGCCCAGCAGCAGCACGCTGATGGTCATGCTGACGGCGGTCCACACCGACGGCCACAGGCGCGTGAAGCCATGGCTGGCCTTCAGGCCCACGGCCCAGCCGGTCTCGAACAGGCCGGCGACGATCAGGATGACCCACGGCATGGCGGCGATTCTCCTTGCGGTGCGGGGCGGCGTCAACCCCGGCAGCGGAAGCCCGCGCGCAGCTGCGCCAGGCTCTTCCAGACGGCGTGTCCCGCCGGCTGCGGCGAGACCAGGAACAGCACGCCGACCATGCCCTCGTCGGGACACGATTCGACCTCGACCTGCACGTTGAGGGCCAGGGGCGCGTGCGTGACGAAGGCGTCGAACACGTCGAGGGAGCCGGACCAGGCGCGGGGCTCGCCCGCGCGCGTGCGCTTCGGCTCGAGCTGCACCGCGTAGCGCGGGTCCTCGGCGGTGAAGTGCTCGGCGTCCTCGACGGTGCGGGTCAGGCCGGCGAAGTAGGCCTCGAGGTCGCGCTCGAGCAGCTTCGAGTCGAGCGGCGTATCCTCGGGCACCCACCAGCAGAAAGCATAGGTCCAGAAGTCGTCGGCCCCGGCGGTGAACATGCCGGGCGCGAAGCGCAGCTCCTCGACACCCTCGTAGGGCAGCCCGGGCGCGAAGGGCAGCGGGAAGGGAATGGTCTCGCTGCGCCAGCCGTCGGGCAGGGGCAAGGTGAAGGCGGCGGCCTGGGCCGTCCCCCACACCGACAGCGCGACCATCAGCGCAGGGATGCCCGGCAGCACGCGGCGCTCACGCATGGGGCCACAGCCAGCCGAAGACGCCGCCGGTCACCAGGCCGTAGACCAGGGCGTCGAACAGCGACTTGAGGGTGACGCTCCACGCGCGCTTGTACCAGATGGAGTGCTGCATCAGCGCCAGGCCGTAGCCGCAGAACGCCACCGCCCCCACGTAGCGGTGCACGTGCAGGTAGGGCGCGCCCGGCGCGATGAGCCCGCCGGCCACGTAGGCCGCGAACACGCCCACCAGGACGCAGTAGCCGAACCACATCGCGAGCTGTGGCCCCATCTCGGGCAGGCCCGGCTTCATGAAGGTCATGATGGCGATCGGACCCTCGATGAGCTTCGCCTTGCGCTCGGGGGCGTTCCAGGCCGTCTTCGGCGGCAGCCCCGGCACCATGTACTCGCCGGGGGGGATGGCGAACGGCTTCAGCGCGGCGCGCACCCCGTCCTCGTCGGGCAGGTTGCGGAAGTCGTCGTGATGGTACTTCAGGGCCATGTGCATGATCGAGCTGGCCACGAAGACGAGCACGGCCGACACCACGATCGGCATCCAGAGGGAGAACAGGGGCACCATGGCGGCTCCTTGCGTTCAGGCCGGCCGGGGCGGGCGGGAATGAGAACAGGAATCGTCCCGATACGCTAGCCGAGCCGCGGCGCCGCGGTCAACGGGATTCGCCGTCGACCCAGGGCGCGGTGTTGGCCGCCGCGTCCACCATCGCGCACAGGGCCTGCAGCTCCTGCGGCGCGCCGTAGACGAGGGACACGCTCTTGGCGTAAAGCCCCATCCGCAGGGTCAGCGCCGCTGTCGAGCCGTCCACCATCGTCGTATAGCCCATCTCGCAGGTGCCGTCGCTGCGCACCAGGAGCGCCGGCCGCTGGGTGTAGGCCTCCTCGGCCTCGAGGTAGCGGGCCGCGATGAACGCGCGCAGCAGGTCGGTGTAGGCGGCCACGTCGACGTCGGCCTCGGCCGCGCCCTCGACGGCCACGTAGTACTGGCCCTCCCAGGACACGTGGCCCGTGCCGTCGATGGTCACCGTGTAGACGGGGCAGGTGCCGAAGCAGCCGCCGCGGCTGAGGGTGACCGACGAGTACTGCAGCGAGAACACCGGCGGCGGTCCCGGCTGTTCGGGAGGCGCCGGGGTCCCGGAGATGTTCGGCTGGGCGGCGTCGTCGGTGCAGCCGACGAGGCCCGCGGCCAGGACGAGAGCCAGCACGGCGGTCGCGATACGGATCATGGTTCCCCCTTCGACCGTGACGATAGCGGACGGGACGGGCGCGATCAACCCCCGCGGGCCGGGCTGGCCGCCGAGGCCGATTCGGGGTAACCTGTTCCGCCGATCCCCATGTCCCGATCCCGATGCATTCCTGGAGGTATCCGCCGTGACCCTGCGTTCCCTGCTCGCCGCCGCCGCGCTGTCCGTCGCCGTCGGCCTGGCCCTGCCCGCTGCGGCCCAGGAGGCCAAGGACTTCAGCCTCACCGAGTTCAGCAGCGAGATCCGCACGCTCACCACCCGCGTCAGCCCCGCCGTGGTGCAGATCTACACCTCGAGCTTCGGCGCGCTGATGGGGTCGGTGCCCGAGGGCGCTGCCGTGTTCGGCAGCCAGCAGGCCACCGGGTCGGGCGTCATCGTCGACGGTGACGGCTACATCCTGACCAACAACCACGTGGTGGCCGGCGCGCGGCGCGTGCAGGTGCGGCTGTCGCCCGAGGCCGTGGGCGCCGAAGAGGGCTCGTCCATCGTCCGCACCGGCGGCGCCATGGTCGGCGCCCAGGTGCTGGGCGTCGACCCGGAGACCGACCTGGCGGTGCTGAAGATCAACCGCAAGGGCCTGCCCACGCTCGAGCTGGGCGACTCGGACGAGGTCTACCAGGGCCAGCTGGTGTTCGCCTTCGGCAGCCCGCTGGGCCTGACCGGCTCGGTCAGCTTCGGCGTGGTCAGCACCGTGGCGCGCCAGCTCGACCGCGACAACCCGATGATCTACATCCAGTCGGACGTGGCGGTGAACCCGGGCAACAGCGGCGGACCGCTGGTCGGCGCCGACGGCAGGGTCGTGGGCATCAACACGCTGATCATGTCGCAGTCGGGCGGCTCGGAGGGCCTGAGCTTCTCGGTGCCCAGCAACATCGCGCGCACGGTGTACAACCAGATCCGCGCCGGCGGTCGCGTGAAGCGCGGCATCATCGGCGTGAACCCCCAGACGGTGAACCCCTGGATCGCCGAGGCCCTGCAGCTGCCGGTGCAGTGGGGCGTCATCCTGGGCGACGTCATTCCCGGCGGCCCGGCCGACAAGGCGGGCCTGAAGGTCGGCGACATCGTCACCGCCCTGGACGGCAAGAAGATGGAGAACGCGCGGCAGTTCCGCGTGAACCTCTACGGCAAGACCATCGGCGGCAAGGTCATGGTCGAGGTGCTGCGCGAGGGCCGGCCCATCACCAAGCAGGTCGAGGTCATCGAGCGCGTCGATCCCGACTTCCGCTTCTTCGAAATGATCAGCAGCGAGCGCAACCTGGTGCCGCGGATCGGCATCCTGGGCCTGGACCTGGACAACGACGCGCGCCGCATGTTGCCCTCGGCGCCGCGCGGGCAGAACGGCGTGATCGTGGCCGCGCTGGCGGTCGACACCAGCCTGCTGGGCGAGCGCTTCACGCCCGGCGACATCATCTACGCCATGAACGGCCAGGCCGTGGAATCGCTGAAGGACCTGAAGGACAAGGTCAAGGCCCTGCCCTACGGCCAGACCGCAGTGTTCCAGGTCGAGCGCGGCGGGCAGCTGCAGTACCTGATGCTGCAGGTCGAGTAGCGCGCGGCCGCACGACGAAGGCGGGACGAATCGGGGCCCGGTCGCAGGACCGGGCCCCTTCGTTTCGCCGCGGGCCGGGCGCCCTACCCGTCCAGTTTCAACGCGCGCTGCATCAGCAGCTGGGCCATTTCGGCCTGCTCGGCGAAGTTCGAGGCGCGCGCCAGCAGGTCCAGGGCCTGGTCGCGGCGGCCCAGCTCGAGGGCGCAGTAGCCCTGCATCAGCCAGGCGCGGCCCGTGTCGTCGCCCAGGGCCGCCAGCGCGGCGTAGGCGTCGAGGGCGTCCTCGTACTCGTGGCGCAGGTAGTGGATGTCGCCCTGCAGGCCCACCAGGCGCGGGGTGCGCGACCGGGCCAAGGCGCCGTCGAGGGCCTGCAGCGCCTCGCCCGTGTCGTGGGCCGCCACCAGGG
Source organism: Candidatus Krumholzibacteriia bacterium (assembly GCA_035399525.1). GTDB lineage: Bacteria > Krumholzibacteriota > Krumholzibacteriia > LZORAL124-64-63 > LZORAL124-64-63 > JACZKN01. The sequence goes on from DAOPJF010000013.1 coordinate 8,400, forward strand.
ACGAGACCAGGCGCTCCCAGTCGGCGGCGTCGGCGTCGCGGCCGAGGCTGTCCACGGCCGCGGCGTACTCGCGGCTGGCCAGCCACGGCACCTCGGACACGCTGTACAGGTCGCCCAGCTGGCGCCGCTCGGCCGCCGTGAGGTCGCGCAGGTAGCCGACCACCGTCAGGCTGATGGCCGCGGCGCGGAAGTCACGGCGGCCGACGGCCTGCTGGTAGCGCAGGAACCAGGCCTCCGGATCGTCGGGCAGCGCCTCGACCAGGCGGCGCACCGCGTCGTCGGCGCGCTCGGGCTCGCCGGCGCCCGAGGCCGCGATGACCAGGCCCTGGTACCACTCCAGGTCGCGGCGGCCGCGGCCCGGGGCGGTCAACTGCTCGAACAGGGGCAGGGCCCTGGCGGGCTCGCCCGCCATCAGGTACGACGCCGCCGCGTAGTACAGCACCTCGGGCCGCCGCTCGCGCGAGCACTCGTAGCCCGCCAGGAACGCCTCGCCCGCCACCTCGTACCGCTCGAGGTCGTAGGCGGCGTCGCCCAGGCCCATCCAGCCGCGGTCCAGGGCGGGCTTCAGCTCGATGGCGTGGCGGTACTGGTCCAGCGCCTCGGCGGTGCGACCGAGATCGGACAGGTGCTGCGCCAGGTGCAGGCGCAGCAGGTAGTGGTCCTGGTCCGGATGGTCGGCCAGGTGGCGCAGCAGCACGTCGGCGGCCTTCTCGTACTCGCCGCGCCTGGCGTAGGCCGACGACAGGAACACGACCTTGCGCAGCTTGCGCGGCAGGTTGGCCGTGTCGTAGGGATCGGCGACCGTCGAGTCGGCGACGGCCTCCTCGACCGGCGGCGACGACGGCGAACCGGCGGCGCGCACCGGCCCGGCGGCGCCGACCAGCAGCAGCGCCGCGCAGGCGGCGGACGCGAGGTGCGCGCGGGCGGGCATCATGGTCCTCCTCCTGGCAGGGACTCAGTTCAGGTCGAAGCGGATGGTCGTCACGGCCCAGCTGGCGACGGGGTTGCCGCCGACGCGGCCCGGCTGGAAGCGCCACCTGGGCAGGGCCCGGCGCACGGCCTCGTCGAAGACGCCCTCGGGCTGCGACTTCAGGATGTTCACGTTGCCCACGCTGCCGTCCTCGCGCACCAGGAACTTCACCGCGACGTAGCCCTCGATGCCGCGCTCGCGCGCGCCGTAGGGGTAGTCGGGCGGGACCTTGGCCGTGGCCTGCGGCGCCTGGTCGAGGTCGGCCGAGTCGAAGATGAAGTCGTCGCGCCGCGCGTCGGCCTTCACGCCGCCCAGGTCGATCTTCACGGCGAAGTCGCCCAGGCCCAGGCCGGCCACCGACGGCTGCACCAGGTCGGGCTGGAAGTCGGGGCGCGGCTCGGGCGCCGGGGGCTCGGGCGTCTCGACCTCCTGGCGCGCCGGCGGCTCGGGCGGCGCCAGCGAGACGAGGCTGACGCCGACGGGCTCGGTGATGTCCTGCGGCGGCCGCGACTGGCTGGTCAGGAAGCCCGCCAGCCCGAACAGGCCGACGTTCACGGCCACGGCCAGGAACGCGAGGCCGCCGCCGGCGGCGGTGCGGCGCAGGGCGGCGATCACGATTCGGCCCCTTCCTGCTTGGCGGCCAGGCTCACGTTCTTCGCGCCGGCCAGGCGGCACTGGTCCATGACCGCCACCACGTCGCCGGTCTCGCTCGCGCGGTCGGCCACCACCACGACCCCGCTCTCGGGGTCCTCGGCCAGCGCGCGCTCCACCAGGCCGCGCACGCTGCGCACGTCGATCTTCTTGCCCTCGAAGTACACGTCGCCGTCGGGGCTGACGCCGATCATGACGCCGGCGCGCTCCTTCACCTCGGCGGTCGCGGCGGTCGAGCGCTGCACGTCGATGCCCGACTCCTTGACGAACGAGGTGGTCACCACGAAGAAGATCAGCAGCAGGAACACCATGTCGATGAGCGGGCCCATGTTGATGTCCACGCCCTCGCGGTTGCCGCGGATCGTCCGCCTGACGTTGATCATGATGCGCTCGCCTCCATCGCCCGCGGGGCCGCGTCGGGACGCAGCCGCCGGTCCAGGGCCAGGGTGAACTCGTCCAGGGCCGCCTCGAGGCGCCCCGCGCGCCGCGACAGGGCGCGGCTGATGAAGATGCCGGGGATGGCCACGATCAGGCCCGACTGCGTGGTGATCAGCGCCACCGAAATGCCGCCGGCCATGGCCTTGGCGTTGCCCGTGCCGAACAGGGCGATGACCTCGAAGGTCTGGATCATGCCCAGCACCGTGCCCAGCAGGCCCAGCAGCGGGGCCACCGCCGCCAGCACCGAGATGGCCGCCAGGCGCCGCCGCAGTTCGCGCCGCAGCCGCTCGCTCTCGGCCCGCAGCAGCAGGCGGTCGGCCGCCGCGCGCCCCGAGCGCCGCGCCGCGAAGCCCGACACCAGCCGCCAGCGCAGGCCGGCCACGCCGGTCGGAACGGCGCCGCCGTCGACCATGCGCAGGCCGTCCGCCGGCTCGATGTCATGACCGCCCAGGCGGCCGAAGGTGATCCACCGCTCGAGGATGAACACCCACATCAGCAGCGAGCTGAGCGCTATGGGCACCATCACCCAGCCGCCCTGGGCCAGGTAGTCCCAGTTGTCCCAGAAGCGGTCGATCACGCCGTCCGTCCCGCGTTCGCGGCCATCGACTTGAGCGCCGGCACGGCCGCCTGCGTCTGGATGATGTTCGTCAGCTGCACGGCCTTCTCCTCCATGTCCCCGATGATGTGGTCGGAGCGCCGCTGCAGGAACGTGTGCAGCAGCATGATGGGGATGGCCACGGCCAGGCCCAGCTCGGTGGTGATCAGCGCCTCGCTGATGCCGCCGGACATGAGCTTCGGGTCGCCGGTGCCGAACAGGGTGATGACGCGGAAGGTGTTGATCATGCCCGTGACCGTGCCCAGCAGGCCCAGCAGCGGGGCCACCGCGCCCAGCACCGCCAGCACCGACAGGCCGGCCTCGACCCGCGGCAGCTGGTGCAGGATGGCCTCCTGCAGCACGCTCTCCTGGATCTCGCGCTCGCGGCTGCGCACCGACAGGCCGGCCTTGATGACCTCGATCACCGGCGAGCGGCTGCGGGCGTGCCGCTGCACGTAGGCCTCGGCGCCGGTCCAGTCGCCGTTGGCCGCCAGCTCATTGACCTCGCCCATGAAGCGGTCGGTGTTGTGGTGGATGCGGTTCAGGAAGAACAGGCGCGTCACGATGATGCCCAGCGCGACGACGGCCAGGCCCAGGATGGGCCACACCAGCGGTCCGCCCAGCTGCAGCTGCTCGCCGATGGTCGTCTGGTGGTTGACCGCCGCCAGGGCGCTGCCGCCGGACATGTCGATGGGCGCCTTGTCGCTGCGGCCGGCCAGGTAGCGGTCCAGGGCGTGGCCGATGCTGCCGGACGGCAGCTTGGCCAGGGCCGTGAACGAGCCCGACTCGGGGTTCCAGCGCAGGAAGCCCGCTTCGCCGTCCTTGCGGAACGCCGCGGTGAAGCGGCCCAGCGCCAGCACCGGTCCGCGGGTCGCGATGCCGTCGCGCCCGGTGTAGTCGGCCTCGTGGATGGCGACCTGGCCCGACAGGCGGATCTCGTCCATCAGCACCTGCACCAGGCCCGAGATGTCGTCGATGCCGGGGAAGTAGCCCTGGTCCAGCAGCGGGCTGACCTTCCCGATGCGCCCGGGCAGGAACGCCGTCAGCGGCGACTGCTGCACCATGGTCTCGACGTCGCGCGCGGCCAGGCGCACGTTGCCCGAGATCTCCTTCGTGTCCAGCTCGCTCTTGGCCCACTTGTCCTGCAGCTTCTCGCGGACGGCCTCGCGCTCCTCGAGCCGCCGGTCCAGGGCCACCAGGCGCGCCTCGAGCGCGGCCTGCTCGGCCTCGAGGCGGGCGACCTCGGCCTCGAGCTTCGTGCGGTCGGCCAGGATCTCCTGCTCGGCGCGGGCGGCGCGCTCGTCGACGGCGCGGCGGGCGTCGTCGGCCTGCCGCCAGGCGTCGCGCAGGTCCTGGGCGCGGGCGCCGGGCGCGGCGGTGAAGGCGGCCAGCACGGCCAGGGCGATGACCAGGCGCTTCATCGCACCACCTCCGCGTCGATGCGGCCCAGGGGCAGGGCGATCAGCTCGACCGGACGCATGCGCGTCGCCATCTCCATGGCACGGCCGATGGTGCGCGACTCGCCCTTGGGCAGCTCGGTCCAGGCGCCGGCGCCCGGATCCCAGGCGCCCACGCGGCGGCCGTCGGGGCTGCGCCAGAACATGGCCACGCGCCCCACGCGCAGCACGTCGACGTGGATCTCCTCGTTGCCGAGGACGACCGCCTGCGGCGCGACCTCGACGCTCTCGCCGTAGGACGCCTCGATGATCAGGGCCTCGAGCAGGCGCCGCAGCTTCTCGGCCTCGCCCGCGGTGGGCTCGGCCAGAAGGCGCCGCAGGCCGGCCAGGCGTTCGCTGCGCTCCCGGGGCAGGAAGGGCAGGTCGCGGGCCACCGCGGTCTCGAGGCGGCCGAGCACGGCGGCCATGGTGTCGCCGACGACGGTCTTCAGCCGCGCCGACTCGTCCAGGCGCCGGTCGAGCTCGGCGATGGCGTCGTCCAGCGCCCGGGCCTTGTCCTCCTCGCGCGCGACGCGCTCCTGCAGGTAGGCGATGTTGGCCTGCGCGGTGCGGTAACGGACCTCGAGGGCCTCGCGGTCGCCGGCCCAGGTGTCGAGCTGCTGCTGCGTCTGGTGGGCGCCGTCGATGGTGCCGCCGACCTGGTCGTGCAGCGCCCCGGCTCCCCCGGACTGGGCCGACGCGGCGCCGGCCAGCCCGGCGGCCACCAGGACGCCCAGGACGAATCGAAGCATGGTGCGGTTCCTTTCGGGAGAAGGCGAGGACCGACCCGGCCGGACCCGCGGTCCGCGGTCGGTGGTCGTCGCGATCGAAGGTACCGCGGCCCGGTAAAAACCCTGCAAGTTCGGCGAGAATTGCCGGTAAGCGAAACGTAAACGCCCGGTGCGTTCACACACCGGGCGTCAACGATTCCCACCATCGGTGAAGCCGGATCAGCTGGCGGCCACCTCGCGCGGCCGGCCGGCCCGCGCCCGCAACGGCTCGAGGAAGTTTCCGGCCACGGTGACGCGGATGCGGCTCTTCGTGAAGATGACCATGGCCCGGTCGAAGCAGGCCAGCCCCTCGGCCAGCGCCTCGTCGTCCAGCGAGCTCAGCGGCTGCACGTTCTGCTGCCCCGGCAGGTCGGGGTACTTCTGCAGGTCCCAGAAGGTGATGGTGCGCACGCCCACCGCGACGGCAAGGGCCGCGAACGCCTCCAGGCGCGTGATGCTCTGGTCGTACAGGCCGCAGCTGAACGAGAAGTGCGGGGCCGCGATCCCGTCCATCAACGCGCGGGCCCGGATGTGCGCCATGTTGGTGACGATGCGCGACAGGTCGACCTTGCGCCGGATGCGCCTGAGCAGCCCCTCGTCGGCGGTGTCGATGCTGATCTCGATGATGCGGAAGCGGGCCAGCGTGGCGATCTCGTCGTCGTCGTACGCGCGGCCGAGGTTGGTGATGATCGACAGCGGCTTGCCCGCGGCGATCAGCTGGTCGCAGAACTCGCGCCAGCGCGGGTGGTGCGTGGTCTCGCCGTGCCCGTTCACGCCCACGGTGCGCACGGTGCCCAGGCTCTCGACGAAGCGGCCGACGCGCTCGAGGTTCTCGTCGGTCATGTGGCGGCCCGGGTCGGCGCCCTCGACGCTGAGCGCGCAGTACACGCACCGCAGGTTGCAGCGGCTGGTGACGTCGATGCGCACCGTCTCGGCGCGGCCGCCGTCCAGCAGGCCCGCGCCCGGCGGCAGCTGCGGGAACAGGCGCGTGATCACCTGCTCGACCGGCACCATGGGCCGGATGTGGCAGCGCGAGCACTCGGCGCAGAGGTTGCCGGTCAGGATCTCGTGGCGCAGGTCGCGGAACAGCTCCGAGCCGTGGGCCGCGGCCACGCCCGCGTCGTCATCCAGGGTCACGCCGCGGCGCAGGTTGCAGCAGGGCTTCAGCCGGCCGTCGACGGTGAACTCGGCGTTGACCCAGGGATCGAAGCACAGCCGGGTCGTGGGCGCGACAGGGTGGTCGAACCCGCCGCCGGGCCGGTTCTCCTGGCGTCCCATCAGCAGCCAGTGGTGGTAGCCGTCGCGGACGACGCCCTGCTCGACGGCCATCCTCACGTCGGGATTGGCCGCCAGGTAGCGCTCCTCGTCCCAGCCGTAGCGTTCGTATCGGTTCACCGCTGCCGCCCTTTCCGGTCCCCGAGCGCCGCCCGGAATCCGTGCACGTCCTGCCGGGAGCTGGCCGCGGTTCCCCTGCGGGCGTCCCCGGCGAGCCTCCGAACAAATAGGAAGCTGCTGTCCGACAATATGTTGCCGAACAGGCGCCGCGCGGCCCGCGGACCGGAGGCGCACTCCGATCGGGAGAGGGGCAAGTTCCGCGCCATCGACCCGCGCCCCGCGGACGCGAAACCGCCGCCCCCCGGCGGACCGGGGAGCGGCGGCATCTGCAAGACGTCCTTGTCGAAGCCGGGAGGCGGCTACTTCACCAGCTGCATCTTGCGGGTCAGGTCGAAGCCCTGGCCCTTGACGCGGTAGAAGTAGGTGCCGCTCGACAGGCCTTCGCCGTTGAACTGGATGCTGTAGGTGTTGGCCTCCAGCACGCCGTCCTGCAGGGTCGTGACCTCGCGGCCGCGCACGTCGTAGATCTTCAGCGAGACCTGGCCGCGGGCCGGGACCGTGAAGCGGATCGTCGTGCTCGGGTTGAACGGGTTCGGGAAGTTCACGGCGCTGGCCAGCTGCGCCGGCACCTCGCCGGTCACCGGCGTCAGGGCGGCGTAGTCGGTGGCCTGGCAGTCGAAGTTCGTCCAGCCGGCGGTCCACTGCTGGTCCATCGACAGGGCGGGGTCGAAGGCGCCGCGGTAGCTGACCTGCGTGAAGTACGGGTCGGCCAGGTAGCTGTCGGACCAGTCGGCGGTGCCGATCAGCACGCTGCCGGCCTGCGGCACGGGGTTCGGGTTGGTCAGGTCGCTCAGGTCGCCCAGGCCGACCACCGAGGCCAGGCGGGGGACCGAGTCCATGTTGGCGTGGCCCATGAACCAGGTGCCGACCATCGGCCAGCGGCCCGTGTCGTGGATGTTGTTCGTGCTGTACAGGTAGCTGCCCGTGACCTCGTTGTTCTCGAAGCGCAGCGTGTCGGTGCCGGCCGCGGCGCGCGAGCCGTCACGGATCGACATGCCGCGGGGGAAGCCCGCGATCACCGAGTTGAACACGCTGGTGCGGCAGTTGCGGCGCAGCACGCCCGCGTTCTCGAAGGTGTTGCCGGCGGGCAGCGGCAGCTGCACGGCCTCGGGGCCCACCAGGGTCACGTTGCTGTACACCGGGAAGGTGTAGGGCTGGGCCGACGAGCCCGAGCCGTCGTTGTCCGACTCGAAGCCGTTGCTCTGGCCGGCGGTGTCCCAGTTGTTCGGATCGCGCAGGCTGAACAGGAACTGCAGGCGGCCCTGGTAGCCGAAGTCGGTGTCGAAGTCGTCGTCGGTGCCGCCGAGGGCCACCAGGTGGTGCATGTCGACGGTGCCGCCGAAGCACTCGTAGCTGTCGTCGAACGAGTAGCTGACCTGCACGTGGTGGATCTCGGTGCCGCGACCGACGCCGCCCAGGGTCAGGCCGTTGATCTCGTTGTTCAGCTGGAAGCGGTAGCCGGGGTACTCGATGCGGACGTACTTGAACACGCCGCTGTTGTCCTGGGCGTCGTTGCCGCCGTAGCTGCCCTCGATGATGCCGCCCTCGATCAGGGGGTTGACCTGGTTCACGGGCGCGCGGCCCAGGATCACCACGCCGCCCCAGTCACCGGGGAAGCGGTTGCCGGGCAGCTCGCTCGAGGTCATCACGATGGGACGGTTCACCTCGCCGGTCGCGAAGATCTGGCCGCCGGGCTTCACCACGAGCGTCGCGCCGGGCACGCCCTGGATCACCGTGCCGGCCGGGATGTTGATGGTGGCGCCGGACTCGACGTAGTACAGGCCGTAGATCGTGTACAGGGTGTCGGGGCTCAGGGTGCGCACGCCGGTCTGGTTGTAGGGGGCGAGCTCGTCGAGGGGATCGTAGGTGCCGAGATCCGCGGTGCCGATCCACGCGAAGGCGGGAACCGCGGCGATCAGGGCGACCAGCACGCTCAACAGCTTGATCGCGTTCTTCATGGACGAATCCTCCTGGTGACTTGCGAGGTCTTGCAGGGGGCCGGGGGCCGACGCGCGGCCCCCGCCCCGGAGCCTGGGCTTTCCGCTCAGCGGCGGAAGGGATTTTCCGTTGTCAAGTGCTGGTCCATGCGGTGGAAGCCGGCTCGATGGCCGCCGACGACCGGGGAGCGGTTCGCGGATTCGGGTCGTTCGCCACGGGTGCCTCCGCGGAACCGCTCGTACCGGACGTTCGGCTGCCTGTGTCGTGCCGGACAGGGGTGCGGCTGCGAATCGGAGGGGCGAGCTGGAAGCGACTCGATCCGTTCGCCCTGATCTTCGCCTGGCCCGGAGCCCAGCGGTCGACAGGGCAGATGGTAGCCGGGCGTTGTGAACGCCCCGTGAGGCCGGCGTGCGAATGCGATCAGGAAAGCGTAAGCGGCCCGTAAACAGGTCTAGAACCGGGCCGACATCGACAGCGAGTACTCGCTGCCGCCGCCCTGGCGCGAGTACTCGTAGGGGTTGTCGTCGGTGCCGCTGGTGAAGACCGAGTCCTGGGCCAGCAGGTCCTTCACGGCCGCCTTGACCTTGAACCTGCGGCCCAGCGGCTGGGTCACGACGATGTCGAGCTTGTCCCGCGGCTCCTCGTACACGTACAGGAAGGTGAAGTCGGCGATCCTGCTCAGCCGCCGCCCCACCTTGTTGTACAGGACGTTGACGACGGTCTTCAGGTCCGGGTGCACGTACTCGAGTCCGGCGTTCACCGACCACGGTGCCTGGCCCTGCAGGGTGCGGAGGCCCTTCTCCTTGGTCAGGCCGTCGTAGTACGCGACCTCCGACCACACCCGCGTGTAGTTGGCCGAGACGGTGAACCGGCGGGTCGCCTCCCACCAGTCCAGCGACTTGCGCGCCTCCAGCTCGAAGCCCCAGTTCT
>DAOPJF010000014.1:0-16993 GCA_035399525.1 Candidatus Krumholzibacteriia bacterium
CCTCCCCGCCCAGCGCGCCGGTCGCCGGATCGAAGGGCCGCGCCATCAGCGTGCCGCGCACCGCGTACAGCAGGTGGCCCGACGCGTAGAACGCCGCCGAGTCGTTGGTCATGATGACCTTGGCCGGCCCGCCGTCGACGTCGGCCATGCGCACCTCGGACAGCGGCACCGAGTTCGAGCGGGCCAGGTACAGGAAGTGCTTCCCGTCCGGCAGCCACTGGGGATGGCGGTGCGAGTTGAAGCCCTGGTCGGCGGCCAGGTCGGTCACCGCGCGCGGTTCGCCCCCGGCGGCCGGCACCACCTCGATGTGCGCGTTGAAGTCGGGCACCAGAAGGATCTGCCCGTTCTCGCCCCAGCTGCCGCCCTTGCCGTTGGCCGCGCTGCACAGGCGCTGGGCGGGCCCGCCCGCCACCGGCATCCTGAACAGGCCCGTGGCGCGGTCGTAGTAGGCGACCCACGCGCCGTCCGGCGACAGGAAGGGATACTGGGCGTTCTCGGCGCCGGGCAACATCGTCGTCGCGTCGCTGTCCAGCGCGCGCACGTAGGCCTGCACCGCGTTGCTGACCGGGTCGACGCCGCAGTACACGATGTGGCTGCCGTCGGCCGAGATCTCGGGCAGCCCGGGGAAGGTGCCCACGGTGTGGAACACGACCTGGTCGGCCGTCGGCACGGCGACGTGCAGGGGATGCTTCGCCGCTGGCGCATCGGCGCGATGCGCGGCCAGCCACCCCACGGCGGCCAGGCACAGGCCCAGCAGCGCCCAGGGCAGCGCCGGCCGCAGCCCGCGGCCCCGCGCCGCGTCGGGCACGGCCGCCAGCGCGCCCGAGAAGGCGCCCGACTCGGCCTCCGGGTGCTGCAGGCGCACCCGCGCCTCGCCGATGTCGCGCAGCCGCTGCCGCGGGTCCTTCGCCAGGCACCGCCTGAGCACGCGCTCGACCTGGAAGGGCAGGCCGGCCGGCAGGGCGCTCCACTCGGGCTCCGACTTCAGGATGCCCGCCAGCGTGTCGCTGGCCGTCTCGCCCACGAAGGCCTGCTTGCCCGTCAGCATCTCGAACAGGATCACGCCGAACGCCCAGATGTCCGCGCGCCGGTCGACCTCCTTGCCGCGCGCCTGCTCGGGGCTCATGTACGCCGCCGTGCCCAGCACCACGCCCACCTGGGTCATGGCCGCGGTCATGGTGGGCGCGCTGGAGACGGCCTCCTCGCCGGCGGCCTGCCCCGCGTAGGCCCGCGCCAGGCCGAAGTCCAGCACCTTCACCTTGCCCTCGGGGGTGCGCTTGACGTTGGCGGGCTTCAGGTCGCGGTGGACGATGCCCTTCTCGTGCGCCTCCTCGAGGCCCTCGGCGATCTGCCGCGCCACGTCCACGGCCTCGTCCACCGGCAGCGGGCCGCCCTTGAGGATGGCCGCGAGATCGCGCCCCTCCACCAGCTCCATGACCAGGAAGCGGATGCCGTCGGCCTCGTCGATGCCGAAGATCGAGGCGATGTTCGGATGGTTCAGCGACGCCAGCAGCTTGGCCTCGCGCTCGAAGCGCGCCAGCCGGTCGCTGTCGCCGGCCACCTCGGGGGGCAGGATCTTCAGCGCCACGTCGCGGTCGAGCTTCGTGTCGCGGGCGCGGTACACCTCGCCCATCCCGCCCTTGCCGATCAGCTCGCGCACCACCCAGTGGCCGAGCTTCGTCCCGCTCTGCATGACGCCCCCCTCACGGCCCGCGGACGACATCGTCCGCGCCGGCCCGAGGGGTCAATCTAGGCGAAATCGGAGTTACGGTCTCGTGATTATTCGCGCGGCGGGGCCGGGCTAGCGCGCCGGCACGGGGCGCACGCCGCCGAACAGGGCCACCCCGCGGGCGCCCCCGGCCCGGGCGGCGGCCACCGCCTGGGCGAACGCGGCCTCGTCCGAAAGGTCGGGCAGGTACAGGCCCGCGTACAGCGGCCGCGAGGCCGGCAGCGCCGCCACGCCCTCGGCGACGGCGTCCCGGATCCAGGCCACCGGCTCCTCGTAGAACCCGTGGTAGACCATGGGCAGCACCGCGTCGAGGTTCCAGGCCGGCCAGTCCTGCCGCACCAGGCGCCGCGCGATCGCGGGCGTCGGGAAGACCGAGGCCGTGACCACGCGACCCTGCCCGCGCACCACCTCGGCCAGCTCGTTCACCAGCCGGGTGACCGCGTTCCAGCGGAAGCGCCGCCAGGCGCGGTCGGCCGGCGGGTCGGGCAGCTCGAGCGGATCGATGCCGGCCTCGGCGCGGAACGCCGCGCGGCAGGCCGGGCAGTAGCAGAAGTCGTAGGGAGGCAGCTCCTCGTCCTGCACCAGGCCGTACTTGGCCCACAGCGCCCGCGGCAGGATGACGTCGGGGAAGCGGATGTAGTCGAGCGACAGCCCCGCCAGGGCATCGTCCTGGAGCGTCGCGGCCACCTGCCCGCGCAGGAAGGCCCGCACCTCCTCGCGCGTGGGGCACAGGAAATGGTAGTAGCCCACGTAGGGCGGATGGTCGGCGCTGCTCTTGCCCTCGCGGCTGACGACGTACCAGTCGGGATGGTCCCGCAGCAGGTCCGCGTCGCCTCGGCAAAGCGTCCACCACCAGGCGTGCAGCTCGAGGCCCTCGGCGCGGGCCGCGCGCGCGGCCCCGGCCGACGGCGGCGGCAGGATCAGGCGCGACACGCCCGCGGCGGCGAACGACGCGAAGTGGGTGCGCAGGGCGGCCTCGTCGGCGTCCGCGGGCGGGCGGGTCCAGGCCCAGTGGCATTCCGCGAGGTCGGCCGCCCGGCCCGGCGCGAGCCGGGGCAGCCCGAGGGCCGCCCCGGCCGCCCCACAGGCGGCGATCTTCAGGAACTGCCGTCGCTCCAAGCCCGACCTCCGGTCAGCGCGGGCTGCCGCCGCGGGGCCAGCGCTTCGGCGCCTGCCCGCCGCCGCCGCCCCGCCGGGGGGCGCCCCCGCCCGGGGACCGCCGCGGCGCGGGCCGCAACGCGGCCGGCTCGGGCTCGGCCTCGAAGCCCGCGATGGTCTCGCGGCGGATCGGCGCGCCGATCATGCGCTCGGTGGCGCGCAGCCAGGCGTGATCCTCGCCGGTGACGAAGGTGCACGCAACACCTTCCAGCTCGGCGCGGCCCGTCCGGCCGATGCGGTGGGTGTACTGCTCGGGCGTGCTGGGCACGTCGTAGTTGATGACGTGGGACACGCCGCTGACGTCGATGCCGCGCGCGGCGATGTCCGTGGCCACCAGCACGTCGAACTGCTGCTCGCGGAACCCGCGCATGGCCCGGTCGCGCTGCGACTGGGACAGGTTGCCCTGCAGGCCGACCGCGCGGTAGCCCGCCTTGTTCAGCTGCTCGGCCAGGGCCCGCGTGCGGCGCTTGGTGCGCGTGAACACGATGGCCCGGCGGCAGTCGGGGCGGTCCAGCAGGTGTTCCAGCAGGTCGCGCTTGCGCCGCTCGGGGATCATCACCAGCCCGTGGTCGATGGTGGCGGCCGGCGCGCGGCTCGCGAGCTCGACCACGTGGGGATCGATCAGCATCTCGTCCGCCAGGTGGCGGACCTCCTGGGGCATGGTGGCCGAGAACAGCATGGTCTGCCGCTGGTCGGGCAGCGCGTCCATGATCCTGCGCACCGTGGGCAGGAAGCCCATGTCGAACATCTGGTCGGCCTCGTCCAGCACCACGCCCTCGACGCCCGAGAGGTCGAGGTGGCCCTGCTCGATCAGGTCGAGCACGCGGCCCGGGCAGCCCACGACGATCTCGGGGCCGCGCTGCAGGCGGCTGATCTGGCGCACCTGCGGCACGCCGCCGTAGATGAGCGCGTGCCGGATGCGCGTGTGCTTCGCCAGCACGTCGAGCTCGGCGCCGATCTGCGCCGCCAGCTCGCGGGTGGGGGCCAGCACCAGGGCCTGCACGCCGCGCCGGCGGCCGCGCAGGATCCAGTCCAGCAGGATCAGCCCGAAGGCCGCCGTCTTGCCGGTGCCGGTCTGGGCCAGGCCCAGGATGTCGTCGCCGTCCAGGCCGGCCCCGATGGTCTGGGCCTGGATGGGCCGCGGCTCGGTGAAGCCGGCGTCCGCCACGCCGCGCTCGAGGTCGCGGTGAAGGTTGAAGTCGCGGAAGCCGCCCGGCTTCCGATCACGGTTCATGGTCATGAAGGATACATCTCCGCGGCGGACGCACGGAAGCCTTCCGGGCGCCACGGCCGTCGTTCTCCGACCCGTACAACAGAGAGGGGCAAGAAGATGGGAAGGGCGAGATCTCGAGGTCTGAGCGCGAGGTCCTGTTGTTCGCCGTGGTGTCCGGGAGCCGGACAGTCCGGACAAGATAGCCCGTAATTCCCGTACGTCAATGTCCGTCTGCCGCGGGGCCCCGCTAGCCCCGGATCCCGGCCAGCAGCGCCGCGTTGTCCGGGTAGCGCCGCATCAGCTCGAGCATGCCCTCCATCGCCGGCCCCGGCAGGGCGGCCGCCGCGCGCCGGCGCAGCAGGTTCAGGGCGTCCATCTCGTCCTCGGCGTACATCAGGTCGTCGCGTCGCGTGCCGCTGGCCCTCAGGTCGAAGGCGGGGAAGATGCGCCGCTCGGCCAGCTGCCGCGACAGCACCAGCTCCATGTTGCCGGTGCCCTTGAACTCCTCGAAGATCACGTCGTCCATGCGGCTGCCGGTCTCGATCAGGGCCGTGGCGATGACGGTGATGGAGCCGCCGTTCTCGACGTTGCGGGCCATGCCGAAGAAGCGCCGCGGGATCTCCAGGGCCCGCGAGTCGACGCCGCCGGACAGGGTGCGCCCGGTGCCGGCCGAGGCCGCGTTGAAGGCCCGGCCCATGCGCGTCAGGCTGTCCACCAGCAGCACCACGTCGTGGCCGCACTCCAGCTCGCAGCGGGCCTGGGCCAGGGCCATCTCGGCCAGGCGCACGTGGGCCTTCACGTCCTGGTCGCTGGACGAGGCCAGCACCTCGGCCGGCACCGCGCGGCGGAAGTGGGTTACCTCCTCGGGCCGCTCGTCGATCAGCAGCACCACGATGCGGGCCTCGGGAGCGTCGGCGGCGATGGCCTTGGCCATGGCCTCCAGCAGCATGGTCTTGCCGGTCTTCGGCGGGGCGACGATGAGCCCGCGCGTGCCGCGGCCGACGGGCGCCACCAGGTCGACGATGCGCAGCGAGGGGTCGCCGTCCCGGCCCAGGTCGAACCGGCGGTCCGGGTTCATGGCCGTCAGGTCGTTGAAGGCCGGGCGCGCGCGCCAGGCCCCGGGCGCCAGGCCGCACACGGCGTCGACGCCCGCCAGCCGCAGGCCGCGCTTGCCCTTCTGCGCGGGACCGGTGACCGTCGCGCCGGCGCAGAGGCCGAACTGGCGCACGATCTCCGGCGCCACGAACACGTCGTCGCCGGTGGGGGCGAACGAGCGGGCGGCATGCCGCAGGAAGCCCTCGCCGCGGGGGCTGAGGTCCAGCACGCCGGTTGCGGTCTCGCTCATGGGATGTCCTCTCTCGCGGTGTCGGCGGCGGCCTAGGTCACGGCCGCCAGCACGTCCAGGTACTGCACGCTGGCCGCCACGTCGTGCACGCGCACGACCGCGGCGCCGCCGGCGAAGGCGGCCGCCAGCGCGGCGAGGCTGCCGGGCAGGCGGTCGGCGACCGCCGCGCCCGTCAGCGCGCCGATGAAGCTCTTGCGGCTGGCCCCCACCAGCAGGGGCCGTCCCCCGGCCACCGCGCCGAGGCCGCGCAGCAGGGCCAGGTTGTGCTCCAGGGTCTTGCCGAACCCGATGCCGGGGTCCAGGCACAGGCGCTCGCGCGCGACGCCGGCTTCCTCGGCCAGGCGGGCGCGCGCCGCCAGCCAGCCCGTGACCTCGGCCACCACGTCGCCGTAGCGGGGGTCGTGCTGCATGGTGCGCGGCGTGCCCTGCATGTGCATCAGCACCAGGCCGCAGCCCCGTTCGGCCACCAGGGCCAGCATGTCCGGGTCGGCCGCCCCGCTCACGTCGTTGATGATGTCCGCGCCCGCCTCCAGCGCCAGGCGCGCCGTGGCGGCATGCCGCGTGTCGACGCTCAGCGCGCGGCCGGTGCGCGCCCGCAGCGCGGCCAGCACCGGCAGCAGGCGTTCCTGCTCCCGGTCGGGACCGACCTCGTCCGCGCCGGGCCGCGTCGACTCGGCGCCCAGGTCCAGGATGTCCGCGCCCTCGTCCGCCAGCTGCAGCGCCCTGGCCACGGCGGCCTCGATCCCGCCCGGGCGCGAGCCGGCCCAGAAGCTGTCGGGCGTCAGGTTCACGATGCCCATCACCAGCGGGCGGCCCGCGGCGTCGAGGCGCAAGCGGCCCACGTCCCAGGCCGGCGCGAAGAAGGGGGCCTTGCGGCCCCCTTCCGGTCGGACATCGCCGCGCATCAAGCCTCGGTCCCGGCCGCGGGGTCGGGCTCCGCGCCCGGATCGGGCGCCGGGACCGTCGGCTCCTCGCCGGTGGAGTGGTCGACCTTGATCTCGGGCATCGGCAGTGTCCGGCCCGCCATCAGGATCTCGATCTCCTCGCGGTCGAGGGTCTCGCGTTCCAGCAGGGCGGCCGCGATCGCCTCGGCCTCGGCGCGGTGCTGCTGCATCAGGCTGCGCGCCCGGGACAGCTGCTCGTCGACGATGCGCTTGACCTCGTCGTCCACCAGCTGCTGCGTGCGCTCGCTCACGTGGTGGCGACGGCCGTACTCGCGGCCCAGGAAGACCTGCTCCGAGCCCTCTTCGTACGAGATGGGGCCGACGGCCTCGCTCATGCCGAACGACGCGACCATGGCCCGCGCCATGCCCGTGACCATCTTGATGTCCTGGTAGGCGCCGGTGTGGATGCGGCCGATGAAGATCTCCTCGGCCACGCGCCCGCCCAGGGCCATGCAGATCTGGTCGATCATCTGCTCGCGCGAGCGGTGGTGCTCGTCCCGCTCGGCCGGGGTGAAGGTCACGCCCAGGGCCTGGCCCCGCGGGATGATGGTCACCTTCTCGGTGGCGTTGGCGAACTCGCACACCTGGGCCAGCACCGTGTGGCCGGCCTCGTGGAAGGCCGTGATGCGCTTGTCGTCCTCGGTCAGGATCATGCTGCGGCGCTCGGGCCCGAGCATGACCTTCTCGCGCGCGTCGTAGAAGTCGTCCATGGTCACCGAGTCGCGGTTCTTGCGCGCAGCCAGCAGCGCCGCCTCGTTGACCAGGTTCTCGAGGTCGGCGCCCGCCAGGCCGCTGGTGCCCGCGGCCAGCTTCGCAGCCGACACGTCGGACGACACGCGCACCTTCTTCATGTGCACCTTGAGGATCGCCTCGCGCCCGTTGATGTCGGGCAGGTCCACCACGATCTGCCGGTCGAAGCGGCCCGGGCGCAGCAGCGCCGGGTCCAGCACGTCGGGCCGGTTGGTGGCCGCCAGCAGGATGACGCCCTCGTTGGACTCGAAGCCGTCCATCTCCACCAGCAGCTGGTTCAGCGTCTGCTCGCGCTCGTCGTGGCCGCCGCCCAGGCCGGCGCCGCGGTGGCGGCCCACCGCGTCGATCTCGTCGATGAAGATGATGCAGGGCGCGTTCTTCTTGCCCTGGTCGAACAGGTCGCGCACGCGGCTCGCGCCCACGCCCACGAACATCTCCACGAAGTCCGAGCCCGACATGCTGAAGAACGGCACGCCCGCCTCGCCGGCGACGGCGCGGCCCAGCAGCGTCTTGCCCGTGCCCGGCGAGCCCACCAGCAGTGCGCCCTTGGGGATGCGCCCGCCCAGCCGCTGGAACTTCTGCGGCGCCCGCAGGAAGTCGATGATCTCCTGCAGCTCGTACTTGGCCTCGTCGCAGCCGGCCACGTCCTCGAACGTGACCTCGGGCTTGTCCATGTTGAACATCTTGGCCTTCGACTTGCCGAAGCTGAAGGCCTTGTTGCCGCCGCTCTGCATCTGCCTCAGGAAGAACAGCCACAGCACCAGGATCAGCAGGAACGGCAGGTACGAGGTCAGGAACGTCGCCCACCAGTTGGTGTGCGGCGGTTCGCCCAGCAGCGTGGCGTCGGGGTTCTTGTCCTTGATGTACTTGTCGAAGTCGGGCATCGACGACACGAGGTACACGCTGAAGCGGTCCACTTCCTTCAGCGACCCGTCGCGCACGGTCATCGTGGTCTTCTGGTTCAGCTCGCCGTGCACCGTCATCTCGGTGCGCGTCACCGAGCGGATGTTGCCCTTGTGCACCTGCTCGTCGAAGGCCGAGAAGCTGATCTCCTGCACCGTCGACCGGTCGATGTACATCATCTGGTACACCAGGAAGACCAGGAACACGAGCAGGATCCAGAAGCCGGCGGTCTTGCCGGGGATCTGGGGGGGCTTCATGCCGGGGCCTCGGGGCGGCCGGCCGTCCGGGCCCTGGCCGCGGGGGGGATTGGGACTCATCAGGTGTCTATCCCTCGGATCGTGGTCATCGATTCGTGTCCTGGGCATCGTGACGTCCGGGCGCTGCGGGCCCCGGGCTGCGGCGGCGGGAAACGCTCAAGGTAACCGCCGGCCCGCCGGCCGGCAACAGACGGGTCCGTTCGGCGCGGGCCAGGCCCACGACCCAGAGGATGCCCTCGTCGTCCTCCACCACCAGCACGTCCGCGCGCGCGGACGCCGGCAGGCGCCGGTCCCGGAAAAGATCGCTCAATTTCTTCGAACCGTCGAGGCCCAAAAGCCGCAGGCGATCGCCCCGCCGCCAGTTGCGCACCCGCAGGTTGCCCGCCAGGCACGAGGCGGGGCAGGTCAGCCGCCAGGTCGTCTCGTCATCCGGATCGCCGTGGCCAGGATCGCCGTCGGCCGCGGCCCTGTCCGTCGGCTCGCGGGTCACGTGGATGCGGTAGTCCTCGCCCCGCCTCGGTGCGATCGCGGCGGCCTGCTCGAGCCGACCGAAGCTGCGCACGACGCGCCGGCCGCCCGGCAGGTCGACCCCGGAGCCCGAGGCGCCGTCCGCCAGCAGGGCCCGGACCGCTTCCAGGTGCACCAGGGCCAGGTCCTCCGGACCCGCGGCCCCCGTCCCGGCGGTCGCCGCCAGCCAGCGCCGCAGCACGCGCCGCGCCAGGGGCGCGGGCAATCCGGCCAGGGCGTCGGCGTCCAGTCCGTCGTCCCGGCGGCAGCGGGCCAGGGCCTCGTCCGTCGGGCCGTCCAGCAGGGCCTGCTCGTCGTCCATCAGCTCGGCCAGGCGCGCCGGGGCGTCGTCGCAGCCCGGCCCGAACAGGTCGCGCAACAGCGGCAGCACCTCGCGCCGCAGCCGGGCCCGCACGTTCCCGCCGTCCAGGTTCGTGGTGTCTTCGCGCCAGGGCTGGCCCGCCGCCGCCAGGAACGCGGCGATCTCGGCCCGTGTCACGCCCAGCAGCGGGTGGATGGTGCGCCCGGCCACGGGCCGGATGCCCCTGAGGCCCTCGGGCCCGGTGCCCCGCAGCAGGCGCATCAGCACCGTCTCGGTCTGGTCGTCGCGGTGGTGGCCGGTGGCGACGGCGTCGAGGTCGGGCTCGGCGTCCAGCAGGCTCTCCAGGAACCGCCGGCGCAGGTGACGGCCGGCTTCCTCGAGCCCGCCGCCGCGGGCCCGGGCCACCGGGCGCGGGTCGTCGCGGCCCACCCGCAGGGGCACGCCGTGCCGCGCGCAGAGCTCGCGGCAGAACTGCTCGTCCCGGTCGGCGGCCTCCCCGCGAAGCCCGTGGTTCAGGTGGGCCGCCACGAGCGGCGCCCCGGTCCGGTCCCGCCACAGCACCGCGCCCAGCAGCAGGGCCGTCGAATCCGGGCCGCCCGACAGGGCCACCAGCAGGCCCGGCCGTTCCACCGACGGGCAGGCGCACGCCAGCAGCGACACGATGGCGTCGGCCACGTTCCGGGCGAACACCTGTCGGCGGACGATGTCTGGAGTCTCGGGGGTCATGGCGCCTCCGGAAGCGAGGCGTGGTGCGCCGGAGGGGCGCGGAACCATGGGGGCAAAAAAAAATGTTGGTAGCGGCTCAGGGATTCGAACCCCGGACACACGGATTATGATTCCGTTGCTCTAACCAACTGAGCTAAGCCGCCACCCACATTCAGCTTGGAACCCTTGGCCCGGTTCCGTGGGCAGGGGAGGAATCTACACCGGCAGCCCCACCTTGTCAAGGTGGCCGGCGGAGCCTATGCTCCGCCCATGGAACGTCCCATCTTCTCCCGACTTCCGCCGCCGCCCGGCACCGTGATCGAGGCGGACCAGGCCCATCCCGGCCCGCTTCGGGGTCTCCGGGTGGCCATCGTCGGCTACGGCACCATGGGGCGGGCGCATGCCCTGAACCTCCGGCGCAGCGGCGTCCCGGTGGTGGTGGGCGCGCGTCCGGGCTCGGCCCGGGGCGACCTGGCCCGGCAGGAGGGCTTCACGGTCCTGGACACTCCAGGGGCCGTGGCCGCGGGCGACGTGGTCATGCTCATGCTGCCGGACCACGCCATGGCCGGGGTGTATGCCGCCGAGGTTGCGCCGCACCTGAAGCCCGGGGCCGCGCTCGGCTTCGCCCACGGCTTCGCGGTCGCCTTCGGGCAGGTGGCGCCCGAGGCGGGCCGGCCCTGCTTCCTGGCCGCGCCCAAGGGCCAGGGCGACATGCTGGTCGAAGCCCATGAACAGGGCGGCGGCGTGCCCGGCCTGCTGGCGGTGGCCGACGGCTCGCCCGACGCAACCTGGGAGCTGGCCGCCGCGTATGCGGGCGCCGTGGGCTGCCTGGTGGGGGGCGGCTTCGTCACCACGTTCCGGGCCGAGTGCATCAGCGACCAGTTCGGCGAGCAGGCGGTGCTCTGCGGCGGCGTGATCGAGCTGTTGAAGGCGGCCTTCGGGGTGCTCGTCGAGCACGGGTACGGCGAAGAAAACGCCTACTTCGAGTGTATCCACGAGCTGAAGCTGATCACCGACCTGCTGCACCGCCACGGCCTGGACGGCATGCGCCGCCGCATCAGCGGCACCGCGGCCTACGGGGGCCTGACGCGGGGGCCGCGGGTGATCGACGACGGCGTGCGGGAGCGCATGCGGACGGTGCTGGCCGAGATCGAGAGCGGCGCCTTCGCCCGCGAGCTGCTGGCCCGCCACGCCGATCCCGCCGACGGCACCGCGGCGCTCGTCGCCCGCGAGGCCGCCGATCCCCTGGTCGCCGCCGGGCGCCGCGTGCTGCCGCGGCTGCATCCGGAACCGGACAGCAGCGAGGAGACACGATGAACGACAGTTTCGGAGGCCGCCTGGTCGACCTCGTCCTGCACCCCGGCCGCCTCATGGACAACGTCGGGGCCGCGCCCCGCTGGCCCGCCGCGGGCCTGCTGCTGTTCCTGGCCATGATCGGCTTCGCGTGGCTGACCTCGCCCATCTCGGGCCCCGAGCAGATGGAGGTCATGCGCGACTCGAAGTTCATGCGCATGGTGCCCGAGGAGCAGTGGCAGCAGCAGTACGAGCAGTCCATGCATCCGAAGCCCGTCAGCCGCGCCGTCGCGGCGGTGGGCGCCGGGTTCTCGACCTGGATCATGGCGCTCGTCTTCGGCCTGATCCTGGGCTTCTTCGCCCGCATGGGCGGCGGCCAGGGCACCATGAAGCAGGCCATCGGCATCGTCACCTGGTCGGCGCTGATCCCGTTCACCCTGGCCTCGCTGGTCAAGCTGCCCCTGATCCTGGCCACCGAGTCCATCTTCCGCGTCACGTTCAGCCTGGCGTCGGTGGTGCCGGGCCTCGAGCCGGGGGACAAGCTGTTCACCGTGCTGTCGTCGTTCACCGACTTCTTCACCATCTGGGGCCTGGTGGTGCTGGTGATCGGCTTCCGGCGCGTCTTCCGGATGTCGCAGGGGGCGGCCACGACGGCCGTGGTCCTGCCCTGGCTGCTGCTGACGGGCGCGATGACGGCCGTCGGCCTGCTGTTCATGTAGATCGTCCGCCAACCCCGACGGGAGCGTCAGCGTGAAGAAGATCATCCTCATCGGCCTGGCCGTGGTCGTGCTCGGCGCGGTCACGGTCGGCATCCTCAAGGGGCAGGGCAAGCCCGAGGCCACGGTCGAGACCGGCAAGGTCGTGCGCAAGGACCTGACCGCGACCGTGACCTGCTCGGGCACCATCGAGCCCCGGCGGAAGGTCGACGTCAGCGCCAACGCCATGGGCACCATCGTCAACCTGGCGGTCGAGGAGGGCCAGAGCCTGGCGGCGGGCGACCTGCTGCTGGAGATCGACCCCTCCGAGTACGCCGCGGCCGTCGACGCGCTGGCCGCGTCGGTGCGCTCGGCCCGGGCCGACCTGCGCCTGGCCGAGGCCAGCCGCGACAAGGCGGTGCAGGACCGCGACCGCGCCGAGGAGCTGTTCGCCCAGGGCCTGGCCTCCGAGGAGAACGTCGACGCGGCCCGCACCTCCGCGCGGGTCGAACAGGCCCGCGTCGAGGCGGCCCAGCACCGCGTCGAGCAGGTCGAGGCCAACCTGGTCAAGGCCCGCCACGACCTGACCAAGGTCACGCTGACCGCGCCCATGGCCGGCGTCGTCACCCGGCTGAACGTCGAGGAGGGCGAGAACGCCATCATGGGCACCCTCAACAACCCGGGCACGGTGCTGCTGACCATCAGCGACCTGGGCACCATGGAGGCCTGGGTCGAGGTGGACGAGACCGAGGTCGTCAAGGTGGCCCTGGGCCAGAAGGCCGAGGTCACCATCGACGCCTTCCCCGACAGCACCTTCAGCGGCACGGTGACCGAGATCGCCAACAGCCCGCTGCAGGTGCGCACCGGCGCCACGCGCGAGGCCGTCGACTTCGAGGTGAAGATCCTGCTCGACCGGGCGCCGGCCAACATCCGGCCCGGCCTCTCGGCCAAGGCCGAGATCACCGTGGCCGAGCGCCCGCAGGTGCTGGCGGTGCCCCTGGGCGCGGTGACGGTGCGCGAGTGGCCGCTGAAGGCCGCCGACATCCGCCGCTACAGCGGCAAGCGCGCCCGCCAGCAGGAGCGCGCCCTGGCCGACCTGGGCTTCGAGCCCCGCGCGGCCGGCGCCGACACCGCCGCCGGCGCGGCCGACGGCACGAAGCGCAAGGAGACCGAGGGCGTGTTCGTGATCCGCGACGGCTTCGCCAAGTTCGTGCCGGTGACCATCGGCATCGCCGGCGAGGACGACTTCGAGCTGGTGACCGGCGTCGGCGAGGGCACGGTGGTCGTCTCCGGCCCGTTCCGCATCCTGCGCGAGCTGAAGGACGGCGCCCGGGTCGAGACCGAGAAGAAGAAGGGCCGCCGGGGCGGGCGCGGCGGACGGGACGGCTGATGAACCTGCTCGAGGGTGTCCGCATCGCCCTGGCCAGCCTGCGCGGCCACAAGCTGCGCACGTTCCTGACCCTGCTGGGCAACATCGTCGGCACCATGTCGGTCATCGCGGTGGTCTCGCTCATCTACGGGGCCGACCGCTACGTGTCCGAGGTGGTGCTGGACGAGGGCACCGACGTGTTCACCATCACGCGCGTGAACGGCCTGCAGTTCCTGACCGACTTCGATGCCTTCCTCGAGTCGCTGAACAACCCGGACCTGACGCTGGACGACCGCGCCTTCCTGCAGGAGCGCATGACCCTGGCCCGCGCGGTCGGCGCCGAGGTGGTGCGCGGCGACATCGTCCGCGCCGGCGGCCGCAGCTACCGCAACGTGCGCATCCGCGGCGTGACCGAGGACTACCCGCTGCTCGAGGACGTGCCCCTGGCCGCCGGCCGGCAGCTGACGGACATCGACGTCACGGCCAGCCGCCAGGTGGTGGTCCTGGGCTGGGACGTGGCGCGGGACCTGTTCCCGCGGCACGCCGATCCCGTGGGCCGCGAGGTCAAGATCGGCGGCCGCCACTTCACCGTGGTCGGCCTGATCGAGGACCGCGGCACGGTGCTGGGCAACAACCGCAACGAGGTGGCGCTGATCCCGGTGACCGCGTGGCAGAAGCTCTGGGGCACGGGCGAGTCGCTGGACATCCGGGTCGCCGCCGCCGACCTCGGGCGCCTGGACGACGCCCGTGACGAGGCCACCTTCCTGATGCGGGTGCGCCACCGGGTGCGCCCGCTCGAGCGCGACGACTTCGCCATCCAGACCAGCGACCAGCTGCTGAACATCTGGGGCGGCATCAGCGGCGCCATCTACGGGGCCCTCGTGCCGCTGGTGGGCATCAGCCTGGTGGTCGGCGGCATCGTGCTGATGAACGTCATGCTGGTGTCGGTCAC
The DNA here is from genome assembly GCA_035399525.1 of Candidatus Krumholzibacteriia bacterium. GTDB lineage: Bacteria > Krumholzibacteriota > Krumholzibacteriia > LZORAL124-64-63 > LZORAL124-64-63 > JACZKN01. The sequence goes on from DAOPJF010000014.1 coordinate 14,143, forward strand.
CGAGCGCACCCGCGAGGTGGGCGTGCGCAAGGCCCTGGGCGCGCGGCGCCTGGCCATCATGTGGCAGTTCCTGGTCGAGGCCATCACGCTCTCGATCGTGGGCGGGGTGATCGGCATCCTCATCGGCCTGGTGCTGGCCTGGGCCATCTCGCTGGCCTCGCCGCTGCCCTTCGCCATCGCGGGCTGGTCGCTGGCCCTGGGCCTGGGCACCACGTTCGTGATCGGCGCGGGCTTCGGCACCTGGCCGGCCTGGAAGGCCGCGGGGCTCGACCCGGTGGAGGCGCTGCGCCATGAGTAGCCCGCGCGCCGCCGCCGCCGGCATCTCGGTGAAGGAGGGCGTGATCCAGGCCTTCCGCACCATCCGCGGCAACCGCATGCGCAGCCTGCTGCTGATCCTGGGCGTGGCCATCGGCGTGACCACCCTGGTGGCCATCTACAGCATCGTGTCGGGCCTGTCCGGGCGCATCCGCGACGACATCGTGTCGGCCAGCCGTCCCTACCTGTACGTGTCGCGCTACAGCGGCCTGGGCGGCGCCGACCCCGACGAGATCCTGCGCCGCCCGCACCTGATGCCCGACGTGGCCGCGGCGCTGGTCGCGACGCCCGGGGTCGAGGTCGTCGACTACCAGGTCTCGAACAACTCGGGCACGGTGCTGAAGTACGGCGAGGAGAAGACCGAGTTCGTGCAGCCCTTCGGCTCGAGCGAGCACTTCCCCTGGATCTTCTCCATCCCCGTGGCCGAGGGACGCTTCTTCACCGCCGACGAGGTGGCCGGCAGCGAGCGCGTGGCCGTGCTGGGCTACGGCCCGCGGGCCGACCTGTTCCCGCGGCTCGACCCCGTGGGCAAGGTCATCCGCATCTACGGGCGCTCGTACCGCATCGTCGGCGCCATGGCCGAGCGCAAGCACATCCTGGGCGCGCTGGGCGACAACTACGTCGTCGTGCCCTGGACCGCCTTCGAGAAGGACGGCCTGCACACCGGCTTCGAGGACCGCAACATCGCCGTCACCGTCGCCCCGGGCTGGGACACCGACGAGGTCATGTCCAACGTCGTGGGGGCGGTGCGCCAGGCGCGCCGGCTGCGGCCGAGCCAGGCCAACGACTTCGACGTGGTGGCGTCCGAGACCTACGGCGACATCATCGACAAGGTCACCGGCGGCATCGCCCTGGTGCTGGTGGTGCTGTCGTCCATCGGCCTGATGGTCGGCGGCATCGGCGTCATGAACATCATGCTCATCTCGGTGGCCGAGCGCACCCGCGAGATCGGCGTGCGCATGGCCATCGGCGCCCGGCGGCGCGACGTGCTGCTGCAGGTGCTGGTGGAGGCGGGCACGCTCACGGGCATCGGCGGCGTGGTGGGCATCGGCCTGGGCTACCTGGCGTCGTGGGGCATGACCCACGTGCTGCGCTTCCCGTTCCACGTCTCGTTCCCCGTCACGCTGGGGGCGGCCCTGTTCTCGGTGGCCATCGGCGTGTTCTTCGGCCTCTACCCCGCCAACAAGGCCGCCCGCATGGACCCCATCACCGCCCTGGGCCGCGAATAGAGGAAGGGCGGCCCCGCAGGACCGCCCCTCCCGGCTTCAGCAGGCCCGATCGTGCGAAGGCCTACTTGAGCATCACCATCTTCTGCGTGCGGTCGTAGCCCTCGGCCTGCAGGCGGTAGAAGTACACGCCGCTGGGCCGGTCGCGGCCGTCGAACAGCACGTCGTGGGCGCCCGCCCCGAACGAACCGTCCGCCAGCACGTCGACCACGCGGCCGCGCACGTCGTAGACCGTCAGCTTCACGTGGCTGTCCGTGCCGAGGGTGAAGCTGATCACCGTCTGCGGGTTGAAGGGGTTCGGGCTCGCGCCCACGAGGCCCGTGGCGCCGGCCACGCGGTCCGCGCCGTACACGTCGCCCGTCTCGCACGACTTGGTCACCAGGTTGTCGCCCGGCGCGTAGGTCAGCGAGGCGTGCGTCACGTTGGTCACCTCGAAGCAGAACGGCACGCTGGCGGTCGACTTCACGGTGATGAAGCTGACGTTGCCGTCGGTGCCGGTCGTGCCGGTCAGGGTGCCGCTGTTGGTGCCGGTGTAGTAGACCGTCACGACCGCCCCGCCCACCGGGGCGCCGCCGTCGTCGGCGATGGCCACGGTGCACAGGCCGTAGTACTTGCGGCCGCTCACGGTGCGCGTCACGGTGATGTCGGCCACGTGCATGGTGCCGCCGGTCGACGGGTTGGTGACGGTCACGTAGCCGCTCCTGGTCTCGGTGTCGCTGCCGTCGGCGTTGGTCACCGTCAGGCTCACCGTGTAGACGCCGGCCGTCGCGTAGGTGTGGGACGGGTTCTGCGTCGTCGCCGTGCCGCCGTCGCCGAACGTCCAGGCCCAGCTCGTGGGCGAGCCGGTCGACTGGTCGGTGAAGGCCACGGCCAGGGGCGCCGTGCCGCTGGTGGGCGAGCCCGCGAAGGCCGCCACCGGCGGGGTGCCCACCACGCCGCCGCCGCCGGCGACCGCCGCCGCCGCGTCGACCATGCCGTAGCCGGCGTACTTGTCCCAGCCCGCGCCCGACTCGACGTTCACGATGTCCTGCGCCGTGTCGCACAGGCGGTCGCGCACCTGCTGGGCCGTGTACTCGGGGTACGCCGAGCGGATCAGCGCCGTCACGCCCGCCGCGTACGGGGTCGCGCAGCTGGTGCCGTTGAAGAACATGTCGTAGTTGCCCGCGTCGTAGCCGGCCGAGCCGCTGATGTCGGTCGTCGGCACGATGGTCGGGGCGATGATGTCCACGGCGCCGGCGGCGTCGCGCGTCGCGGTGCCGTAGTTCGAGCCCCACCAGCGCTCGCCGTCGCAGGTGTAGCCGTTGGGGTCG
>DAOPJF010000015.1:0-16753 GCA_035399525.1 Candidatus Krumholzibacteriia bacterium
GGACGCGGTGCTGCCCGGCTACGCCCAGCCCGCGTGGCGCACGGCCGCGCTGCTCGAGCTGCAGCACCTGGCGTTCCGCGTGCTGGGCCACCCGCGCCTGTTCTGGGGCGTGCAGGGCCTGTACCGCGCGCTGGGGCGGATGGGCCTGGTGATCGGCTCGTCGACGGGCGACGAGCTGAGCTGCGCGCTGCCGGGCGACTACGCCCGGGCCATGCATCCGCTGCAGCAGCGGCGGCTCGGGCGGCTGCTGGACGGCCTCGAGGCGATGATCGCGGAGCGGCGGCGCAACACGGCGCTGATCGAGACCGCCCTGCGCGAGGCGGGCCTGCCCACGGCGGCCGTGCCCGCGGGCTGCGACCCGGTGATCCTGCGCTACCCGGTGCCGGTGGAGAACAAGGCCGCACTGCTGGCCGCCGCCCGGCAGAAGCAGGTGCGCCTGGGCGACTGGTTCCTGTCGCCGGTGCACCCGAACCTCGCGGGCTGGGAGCTGGCCGGGTATGCTGCGGGCACGTGCCCGGTGGCCGAGTCGCTGAGCCGCCGCGTCATCAACATCCCCACCGACGGGCGGCAGACCGCGCGCGAGATCCGGCGCACGGTCGACTTCCTGGCGCGGCATGGCCAGTGGGCAAGGACGGCGTGACGCCATGAGGATCCTCTACTTCCACCAGCACTTCACGACCCCGGACGGGGCCACCGGCACCCGCTCGTACGAGATGGCGCGCCACCTGGTCGCCCGCGGCCACGAGGTGACGATGGTGTGCGGCTCGAGCAAGGGCAGCCACACCGGTGCGACCGGCGAGCCCGCCGGCGGCGTGCGCCGGGGCGAGGTGGACGGCATCCGCGTCGTGGAGATCAGCGTCCCCTACTCGAACTACGACAGCCTGGCGCGGCGCGCCGCGGCCTTCCTGCAGTTCGCCTGGCGCAGCATCGCCGTGGCCCGCCACCACGAGTACGACCTGCTGTTCGCCACCAGCACGCCGCTGACCGCGGCCATCCCCGGCATCGCCATGCGGGTGCTGAAGCCGTACCGGCCGTTCGTGTTCGAGGTGCGCGACCTGTGGCCCGAGCTGCCGCGCGCCATGGGCATGCGCAACCCGCTGCTGCTGGGCGGCATGAGCCTGCTGGAGAAGCTGGCCTACCTGTCCATGCGCGGCGGCGTGGCGCTGAGCCCGGGCATCGGCGAAGGCATGCGGCGGCGGTCGCCGGCCCGCACGCCCATCGCGATGGTGCCCAACGGCTGCGACCTCGAGCTGTTCCGGCCCGACAGCGGCGGCGATGCGACCGGGCTGCCCGAGGGCTTCCCGCGGGACGGCCTGCGCTGCGTGTTCACCGGCGCCCACGGGCTGGCCAACGGCCTGGACGCGGTGCTCGACGCGGCGAAGGTGCTGCGGGCGCGCGGGCGCAAGGACATCCACCTGGTGTTCGTGGGCGACGGCAAGCTGAAGCCGGGGCTGGTCGCGCGCAAGGAGCGCGAGGGCCTGGACAACTGCTACTTCTTCGGCCCGCTGCCCAAGACGCAGCTGCCGGCGGTGATGGGCCAGACCGACGTGGGCCTGATGATCCTGGCCAACATCCCGGCCTTCTACTACGGCACCTCGCCCAACAAGTTCTTCGACTACATCGCCACCGGCCTGCCGGTCGTGAACAACTACCCGGGCTGGCTGGCGGAGATGATCACCGCCAACGGCTGCGGCCTGGCGGTGGCGCCCGAGCGGCCCGACCTGTTCGCCGACGCGCTGATCGCCCTGGCGGACGATCCCGGGCGGCGCCGCGCCATGGGCCTGCAGGCCCGCGCGCTGGCCGAGCGCGAGTTCGACCGGCGGGTGCTCGCCGAGCGGTTCGCGGGGTTCCTCGAGGCCTGCGGCCGGAACGAGCGGAGTGCGGGATGACACGGCTCGAGGGCGACACACCCCGGCGCGACGAGTACCGCACGATCGCCGGGCTGCACGCCGCGGGCATCACCGAGGGATTCCTGTCGACCCTGGGCGAGCCGTTCCTGGCGGCGCTGTACCGGGGCATCGCCGGCGGCCGGGACAGCGGCGTCATCGTCGCCCGCGAGAATGGGCGGGTGCTGGGCTTCATCTCCTGGGCCCGCGACGTGAAGGGATGCTACCGCTCGGTGCTGCTGCGGCGCGGGCTCGCCCTGGCCTGGGCCCTGCTGCCCAACGCGCTGAGGCCGGCCTTCTACCGGAAGGTCTTCCAGACCCTGCGCTATCCCGCCGACCACGGCGGCCTGGCCGACGGCGGCGCGGCCGCGGCGCCGGCGATCCGGCCCGAGCTGCTGTCGATGGCGGTGTCGTCCGAGGCGCGCGGCAAGGGCGTGGGCAAGTTCCTGGTGGCTGCGGTCGACGACGCGATGCGGGGGCTGGGACTGCCCGGCTACTACGTGGTCACGCACGCCGTCGATCCGCGCTCGACGGGGTTCTACGCCGCCTGCGGCTTCGCTCCCACGCGCACGTTCACCAGCCACGGCAAGCCGATGCAGGAGTTCTTCAAGACCCTGGGCTAGCGCGGCAGCGCCGCGGTGATCACGGTGGTCACCGTGCACGGGCCGCCCACCTCGACCTCGAGCACCGGCAGCGCCGACTTCTCGAGGTAGCGACGCGACTCCACGCCTTCGACCAGCGCCATGCGCACGATCGGTGCGTCGGCCGTAGCGGCGAGTTGCACGCCTTCACCCCGCAGCACCTGGCCGTCGAGCGACCAGGCCCCCGGGCAGAGGCGCCAGCGCAGGACGGTCCGCGCCCTGAAGCCGGCCACGCGGTCGCTCACCGTGACGCGCATGCCGTCGACGGTGACGGAGCGCTCGTGCCGGCAACCGCACCAGTCGGTGTACGCCGCGGTCATGGCGGCCCGGCCTCCGGCGGAATCCTCGAACCGCACGCCGTCGGCCTCGGGCCAGCTGCCCCACAGGAAGCGCCCGAGGCGCGGCATCTGCTCGTGGTCGTCGAACGACAGGGTGTTGTGGGCCGACGTCCCGGGAAACAGGTCCTGCCACGGGGCCTCGGCGTTGTAGCTGTACGAACCGCCGTCGCGCAGCAGGTTCACGCCGCCGCGCCAGAGGTCCAGGTGCAGCGCATCGCAGTGGTGCGGGCGGAAGCGGAAGTGCGGGACGCGCAGCAGGGCCATCCAGCCGTCGCGGCGCAGGACGGCATAGCCACCGTCGGAGAACGACCGCGAACGCGGCGCGTCGGCGACGTTCGCCGGGCGCGCGACACCGAGCCAGGCCAGGTAGTCGTCGTGCGGCCCGGGCTCGGCGTAGGCCGCCCGGCCCCGGAACAGCGCCATGGCCAGCTGCACCGACGGACGGTGGTCGCGGTACGGGGCGTCGGTCAGCGGCAGCAGGTTCGCGCCATCGTTGGCGCCGAGGTTGGGGGCGTCGCCGGTGCCGACCTCGACCAGGTGGTGCAACCAATCGGCGGCCGCCGCGGCGCGGTTCATGAACACGCCTTCGAACGCGGGCAGGCCGTGCCACCGCCGCCAGAGCTCGGCCAGGCTGAGGGTGTCGAGCATGAGCCGATGGTAGTTCACCGAGTGCTGGCTGAAGCTGCCGTCCGGCGCCACCAGGCGCGCCACGCGCTCCTGCAGCAGGCGCCGCCCGAGGCGGCCGAGCCCCTCGCCCGCGGCGAGTCCGCCGGCGGCGCACAGGCTGCCGCCGATGAAGAGCGCCGCCGCCTCGCTGGTGCCGTGGTTGTTGTCCTGGCCCTGCGCATAGGCCACCGTTGGGCGCATGCGCGCGAGGTGGGCCTCCACCAGCCGCACGAGATCGGCCGTCGGCCGCGCGTCCTGCCCCAGCAGCCGCGCCGCGAGGGCCAGGTGCAGCACGCGCAGCGACGCCTCCTGGCCGCACTTCCAGTTCACGCCGAGGAATGCCGGGTTGGCCCGGCACCAGTCGGCGAGCCAGGCGTTCAGGCGCGGCACCGCCGAAGGATCGCCGGCCGCCGCCTGCTGGGCGAAGGCCACGGCCCAGTCCAGGCGTGAGGCCTCCCACACGGTCTTGATGTCGCCGACGGGCAGGTCGAAGTCGCCGATCGTCCACCAGGGCCGGTCGGCGCCGCCGGCCCGGCGGCCGTCCAGCAGGCTGGCGTGCCAGTCGGGCGGGCTGTCGCCCAGCGGTGCCGTGAGCCAGCCGAATCCCAGGCTTGCCGTGCGCCAGGCCTGCGGCGCCGGCAGGTCGACACCGGCGGCGGGCGCCGCGAAGAAGGCGTCGCCCCCCAGCGTGCGCCGCACGCGCTGCACCGGGTGCAGGCCCGTGCGCAGGCCGGCGCGGTACGCGCCCACCCGGGCCAGGTTGACCGGGCCCAGGCGCAGCAGCGTCGCCAGGTGGCGCAGCCGGCTCATCGGGCCCGCAGCTGGGCGGCCGCGTCGAGGGTGGCGCGGGTGACCTCGAAGATCTCGTCGGCGGGGATCGGCGACGGCCCGTCGCCGCCGAGCGCGGCCAGGAACGCGGCCGGGCAGGCGCCCTGGCCCTTGTCCTGCCGGCGCAGCTTCAGGCCCTTGAACCCGGGCCAGCCGTGGCCGGCGAGGCTGCGGAAGTTGTCCAGATGCAGGCTGCGGCCGCCGGTGAACACCTCGACGCGCTCCTTGGGGAACCCGGCGTGGCCGTTGGCCAGGTAGTGCAGCGAGCCGAACGAGCCGTCGGCGAAGCCCAGCACGATGACCGCCTTGTCCTCGGTGACGGGCTCGGCGCCGTTGACGCCCATGCCCCGCGCCGCGACCGACACGATGGGGCTGCCCGCGAGGTGGCGCATGAGGTCGACGTAGTGGCAGGCCTCGCCGATGATGCGGCCGCCGCCCACCTGCGGATCCTGCGTCCAGTGGTTCGCCGGCAGGGCGCCGGCGTTCATGGTCAGGATGAACGAGCGGGGCGCGGGCACCGCGTCCAGCAGCTCCTTCATGCGCACCAGCGGCGAGAACCTCCGGTTGAAGCCCACCATCAGCCGCGGGCCGCGGCCGGCGGCGTGCGCCCGCGCGTAGGCAGCCTCGACCGCGGCCAACTCGTCGGCGGTGATGGCCAGGGGCTTCTCGACGAAGACGTGCTTGCCCGCCTCGAGCGCCTGCACCACCAGCAGCGCGTGCGAGTCGTGGCGCGTGGCGATGACGACCGCACCGGTGGCGGCGTCGCCCAGCGCGGCCGCCGGATCGGTGGCCACGCGCGCGAAGCCCGCCTTGCGCCCGTAGGCCGCCCCGCCGGGCCCGCCGCTGGTGACCAGGGCCGACAGCTGGGCGCCGGCGGCCGCGAAGGCCGGGATCAGCACGCGGGAGGCGTAGTTGCCGGCGCCGAAGAACGCCACCACGGGCTTGCCCGCGGCGAAGGCCGCCGTCGGGGCGAGTTCCACGACCCGCGCGTGCCGCGCGCGGGACTCGTCGGCGTACTGCAGCAGCATGCCCAGCACGTCGCCGCCCGCGGCCAGGGTGTCGTAGGCCGCCGCCGCGTCGGCGAACGGGAAGCGGTGGCTGACCAGGGGCGCGGCGACCAGGCGGCCGTCGGCCATCATGTCCAGCACGGCGGCGAAGTTGCGCTGCTCGGTCCAGCGCACGAAGCCCAGGGGGTAGTCGTGGCCCTGGTCCTCGTAGGCGGCGTCGTAGCGGCCCGGCCCGTAGCTGCACGAGACCTGGAAGGTGAGCTCCTTGTCGTAGAAGTCCGAGCGGTTGAGCTCGAGCCCGGTGACGCCCACCAGCACGATGCGGCCGCGCTTGCGGCTCATGCGCGCGGCCTGGGTGACCGGATCGCTGGATTTGGTCGAGGCGGTGATGATGACGCCGTCGACGCCGGCGCCGCCGCTGAAGGCCAGGCCCGCCGCGACCGGGTCCTCGCCCCGGGCGGGGTTGCAGGTCTCGGCGCCGAAGCCGCGGGCCAGGGCGAGCTTCCGCTCGTCCAGGTCGATCGCCAGCACGCGGCAGCCGTTGGCCCGCAGCATCTGCACCGTCAACAGGCCGATCAGCCCGGCCCCGGTGACGACGAAACGCTCGCCCAGGGTCGGCGCCGCCAGCCGCAGGCCCTGCAGGCCGATGCTGGCCACCACCGTGAAGGCCGCGGTCTCGTCGTCGACGCCGTCGGGGATGCGCGCGCAGAGGTTCACCGGCACGCGCACCACGTCGGCATGGCTGCCGTTGCTGACCACACGGTCGCCCACGGCGAAGCCCGTCACCCCGGCCCCCACCTCGGCGACCACGCCCACGTTGGCGTAGCCCAGCGGGATCGGCTGCCCCAGCTTCGAGCGCACGGCGTCGAGCGTGGCCATGAGGCCGTCGGTGCGCGCCTTCTGCAGCACCATCGCCACCTTCTCGGGCTGCTGGCGGGCCTTGTCCAGCAGGTTGCCGCGTCCGAACTCGACGAGCATGCGCTCGGTGCCCGCCGACACCAGGCTGACGGTGCTGTCGATGACCAGCGTGCCCGGCGACGCGACCGGGGCCGGCGCCTCGACCAGGTGCGTGGTGCCGTTGGCGAGGTCTTGCAGGAGCTGCTTCATGGCCGTCCTTCGCGACGGGACCGCGGCGGGCCCCGATCAGGCGCCCGGCCGGGCCGGGCGACGTGTGCGATCCGCTGTGCGCGCGGACCTCAGGATACTCCCAGCGACGCCAGCAGGTCGCGCAGGAACTCGAGCTTCTTGCCGCGGCCGAACATGCGCCGCACCCGCGCCACGGCCTCGTGCTGCAGGCGCAACCGGCCCTCCCGGTCATCCAGCGCACGCCGGAGGCCCGCCGCGAGGTCCTGCGGCGACCCGGGCGCCACGTAGAGGCCTGCGTCGCCGACCACCTCGCGCACCGCACCGACATCGCAGGTCACGACGCACGCCCCCGAGCCCATGGCCTCGGCCATGGCCAGCCCGAAACCCTCGAAGTGCGACGGCTGGGCGTAGATCTCGCAGCGGCGCTGGTACGCCAGCTTCTGCTCGCGCGACAGTTCGCCCAGCAGCCGCACCTGTTCGCCCAGGCCGAGTTCGGCGATCCTGGCCTCGAGCCCCTCGAAACCGTCGCCCCGATGCCCGGCCAGGTACAGCCGGACGTCGCGACGTCCCTCGTCCCGCAGGATGCGCACCGCCTCGAGCAGCTCGGGCACGCCCTTGCGCACGAGGTTCTGGCGGCCGCTCCAGGCGATGTTCAGGATCGCCGTTTCCCGCTCCGCCGACGGGCCCTGGAGGTAGTCGTCTTCGAGCGTGAGATGGCAATACCGCGCATCGCGCAGGCCGAAGTGCTTCGCGCAGGGGTCACGCTCGAACCGGCTGATGAACAGGTTCACCGTGGCCGCGCGGGCCGCCAGGAAGATCGGCACCTTGTGGTACCACGGCCGGTGCAGGTAGTCCCGCGCCGCGAAGGTCTCGGGGAAGCGGAAGTTCATGACGCCGGTCACGATGGCCGGGCGCCCCAGCAGCCGCGCCAGGAGGACGGGCGGCAGCGCGTGCGTCCACCACCAGACGTACAGGGCGTCGAAGCGCCAGGGGATCTCGCGCCAGCGCGTGCAGACCACGACGTCGTGGCCCAGCTCGCGCAGGGCCGCGATGTCCTGGCGGTAGAACTCGACCGAGTCCAGGAGCGCGCGCTTGGCGTGGCAGTAGAAGACGATTCTGGCCAACAGGACCTCCTTGCTGAAAGGCTGCCCCCGGGACTAGCGCAGGCCGGGAGCCCGAAGGCGATCCGATCCCGCGTCCCGCGGGTCACGCCGGGTATCTGCCCCGGATTCGGAGGTCCGGGGACTGACGATCATGACCGCCAGCACGATGGCCATGTTGAAGAACAGGAAATAGATGCCTCCCGTGGACCCCCGCATCAACAAAACGGAAGCCGCGGGAAACGTCGAGAACAGGGCCGCACGAACCGGCGAACGCGACCGGACCACGAACCTGTCGGCCAACGCGAGGACCGGCATGAGGATGGCGGCCATCATGATCGGCGCCAGCCACCAGCCGAAGCTGAGCACGAACAGCCCCACCAGCCCCGGCGGCATGTTGCCTCGCCGGAGGCTGGTCCCGGCATCGAACAGGTCGCTGAACAGGAACGGCACGCCCTCGGGCTTGAGGCCGAACGTCCACGAGTCCGGCAAGGGAAGAAGCAGGATCCTCCGGACGATCGCCAGCGGGAAGACCACTCCCTCGTCCATGTTGACCCGGATCGCGTCGAGCGACGCCCTGTAGAAGTACGTCGCATCGCCCTCGGTGAACAGCACCGGGATGGCCTCGCCGACCACCTCCCCGGCGTGCTCCCGCGCCGCGGCGTCTTCCCAGGCGATGGCCCGCCCGAACTGCAGCATGAAAACGAGCACGGCCACGGTCAGCAGCCCGGCGGCCAGGCGTCCCGAACGGCGGAAGGCGCCGCCCCAGGTGTCATACAGTCCCGAAACGCCGCCGGCGGCGATGAAGAACAGCCACTTGCGGTCGCCGATGACGAACACGATGAACAGCGCGGACCCGTAGGCCAGGACCGACAGCCACTTGAACCGCATGCCGAACCGGATGTCGTAATGCGTGAAGATCGCCACCGTGCTCATGGCGTACATGCCCAGGTTGATCATCAGCCCGGACGCCGCTCCCCTGACGAACCACTCGAACCGGGTGGCGATCATGAGCTCCGCCAGCGACATCCCCGTTCCCTGCACGAACAGGGCGAGCCCGGCGGGAACCGCGAGACCGGAGACGAGGTAGACATTCTTCTCGACGCGCGACGCCGCATGCCAGCCCGTCCGCCCGACGGCCGGGCCCGTCGGCCCCGTCGCCGGCCGATCGCCACCCCTGCCGACGAGGAAACTCCGGGCGGCGTAGGCGATGCTGAAGACGAGGATGACCAACCCGTAGACGAGGTAGTGGGCCTCGTCCGAGAGCAGGTCGCCCCGGATGGAGACGCCGAACCCGAAGCACAGGTTCAACACGAGGGGGAAGGCGACGAAGAGCACGAGGAAGACCGCACCCCAGATGAAGGTGCACGGAGACCGGCGCACCTGGTTGGAGAACTGCCAGGCCAGTCCTGCCCCCAGGAGAAGCATGGCCAACACCAGCATGGTGTTGCTGAGCAGCACGCCGATTCCTCCCCGCCGGTCCCGCGCCCGGCCGGACGCGCCTAGGGCATGGATCCGGGGCCGCGCGCCGTCGGCCCGAACGCCCAACAGGAAATGCCCAGCTCCCTCGCGGTGGCCCGGCACAGGTACAGGTTCCATACGACGATGCAGATGGCCGTGGCGGCCGCGGCACCGTTCATGCCCCAGCGCGGGATGAACGCCAGGTTCAGCACCACGTTCAACACGCCGGAGACGACGAACCCCCGCGCCACCGACGCTTCACGCCCCGTCATGTTCAGCAGCATCACGACGGCGCCGGCCGAGGCATTGACGATCTGCCCGGCCGCCAGGATGCCGAGCGGCACGAGTCCCGCGACATACTCGGCACCGAAGATGCGCCCCAGGATCCACGAGCCGAACAGGCCGAACACGAGTGCGACCGGGATCGCGGACGCAAGGACCAGCCTTGCGCTCACCCGCGTCAGCCGCTGGAGGCGGACCAGGTCGCCCTCGCTGTAGAGGCGCGACATCAGCGGCGAGACCACCATGTTGGCGATGTCCAGCCCCAGGACGACGAGAAGGGAACACTGCACCGCGACCCGGTAGACGCCGACGACGTCCGGCGTCCTGAACAGGCCGAGCATCACGATATCCGTCTGGCTGTTGATGATCTGGAGGCCTGCGATGAACGTCAGCGACAGCGAGCTGCGCGCCCAGCGCTTCATCTCGTATTCCGGCACGGCCCGGCGGACCACCGTCGGCATCGCCCGCGCCAGGAGCATCCACCCCACCACGAACGCCCCGGCGGCGCCGATCGCGTGCAGCCTCATGGCCAGCTGCGGACTCAACGGCCCCCGGGTACCGGCATACGACGCGACCAGCGCCAGCACCAGGAAGGCACCGGGTCGGATGATCAGACCCGGCAACTGGCCCTTGACGATCTCGCCCAGTCCGCGGAGCGAGGCGGCATGGAGATTCGTCAGGGCGATCAGCGGCAGGAGGGCCGATCCGGCCAGGAACGTGGCGAAAAGTCGGCCGTCATGGCTGCCCGGATCCCCGGCGCCGACCAGGGCCACCAGCAGCGTCAAGGCTCCAAGACCGACGGAGACGCCCCCGACCACGAACCGGCTGCGCCGTATGACGCCCCGCAGTGCGCCCCACTGCCCTTTCGCGGCACAGGCTGCCACTTCCCGCACGAGGAGGACCGACGTTCCGAGCTCTGCCGGGATGCCCAAAAGCTGAAGGACGGCGAACACGAAGACGTAGACGCCGTAGCCGTCCGACCCGCAGGTCCGCGCCAGGAGCGTCGTGGTGGCGAAGGTGATGAGAACCTGGGCCACCTTGATGACGATCCCGCCGATGCCCCCCCGCATGAGGGTGCCGCGAAGGCTATTGTCGCGGGGCTTGTCCAGTGGCAAGGTTCACATCCTGTCGCGGCTGTCGCTGCCGGCGCCGATCAGTGGGCGACCGTCTGGAGGATGGACCGGATCCGTTGGCGCAGGACCAGCAGGATGCTCGCGATGGTGAACCCGATCAGGAGCCCGGCAGCCCCGTACAACCCGTGCCGCGGCCGGGCCGGCGCCACCGGAGGAACCGCGGGATCCAGGATGTCGACCGACGTCTGTTCCTTGTTCATGTCGATGAGGGCCGACTCGACCTGGCGGCGCAACTCGACCCAGACGGCCGTCTGCGCCTGGACCTCGCGACTGAGCTCCCCGAATCTCTGCATCAATTCCGGAGAATTGGCGTAGCCACGGTTCCGATTCTGGAAGGCGGTCAACGCCTCCTCGGCCTCGTGCAGCCGCGATTCGACCTCGGCCAGTCGAGAGGTGACGAAGGCATGCTGCTCGGCTGCACGCCGGCTCGAGGAAGCCCGGTTGAAGTCGTCCAATTGAGCGACCAGGAAATTCGCGAATTCCGCGGCGAACCGCCCGTCGCCGGGCGCCTCGACCTTCAGGACCATGTAGCCGGTGGCCTTGTCCTTGCGAAACGAGATGACCCTCGTACGCAGGAATGTCTTCAACCGCTCGACGGCGGCCGCCGAATCCTCCGCACTGGCCGCATGCTCGCCGTAGATCTGACCAAGCGTGACAGGCGTCGCGGCGTCAGCGTAGGACCACCGGCGGGCCAGGGCCTGATCCAGGATCCGATCCGACTCGATGATCCGGCCGTACAGGACCTCCCGGGACTCTCCCCCTGTCGCCCCCGGCCCGACGATCGAGGCCAGGCTGCCCAGCAACCCATCTTGCCCCGCCCCCGGCTCGGGCAGCAGCGTCACCTGCGCCACGTAGACCGGCGGCAGCAGGAACGAGTACGCCAGCACCGCGACGAAGACGATCGCGGTCACCACCAGGATGAACCGGCGATGCCGCCAGCCCGTCGCCAGCAGGTTCACGAACTCGTTCGGCATCCCGTCCGCCGCTGCAGTGTCGCCCGTGGACAAGGTCAGGCTCCCCCGGTCATTTCCCCGTGTTGTCGATCACCAGCCACACCGTGGCCAGCCCCGCGATGATGGCCGTGATGTCCTTGGCCACCTCGAGCGTGGTGCGGCCCTCCGGCGGCGGCTCCAGCGGCACGACGATGGTCGAGCCGGCGAGCACCTCGCTGCTGCCCTTGTTGGGCAGCGAGCGGCCGTTGGGATGCACGACGCGCGTGCGGCCCTTGTCGGCGTGGCGCAGGTAGCCGCCCGCCTGCTGCACGTACCAGTCGATGTCCCGGCCCTCCTGCCACACCAGCGAGGTGGGGAAGCCGACCTCACCCGTCACCTTCACCGTGTACATGCGGTTGGGGATGACGATGCGGTCGCCGGGCTCGAGGATGATGTCGAAGTCGCTGCCCGGATCGGCCAGGGCCTTGGCCAGGTCGATGGCGACGTTGCCCACGCCGTCCTTCTGCCGCACCACGCGGGCGCCCGCGGCGTAGGCCGTGGGCTTGAGGCCGCCGGCCCGCACCACGACGCTCGACAGGGTCTCGCCCTTGGACTCGAGGCTGAACTCGCCGGGGTAGAACACCTCGCCGCCGACGCTCACCGTCTGCTGGCTCTCCCACCAGGGCAGGCGGCGGATGGCCACCCGGTCCCAGGGCATCAGCGCCACGGGGTCGGCCGAGGCCATGAAGTCGTCGCCCAACTCGACGCGGATCACGTCGACGGTCTGCTGCGGCCGCACCGCGGTGTCGGGGCTGGCCACGGCCGCCTCGCGGATGCGCGAGATCTCGGCGCGCAGCGGGTTGGCGCTCGCCTTCAGGCCGCCCGCCCGCAGCACCAGGTCGCGCAGGGTCATGCCCGCGCGCCAGTCGAGGGTGACCGGATCGTGGACCTCGCCGCTGATGGACACCCGCGGCCGGGCCTTCAGGTCCCAGCGCGCGTACACCGTCAGCACGTCCCGCGACTGCAGCACCGTCGCCGGCGCGTTCCCCGCCAGGACGCTCCCGAGGGGGACGCCGATGGTGGAGTACTCCTGGGCCGGGCTCGTGCGGTCCAGCGAGGCCCACTCCAGCAGGGCGTCGGGCCACAGGCCCTCGGCCTCGGCCACCAGGTCCTTGACCGTCATGCCGTCCCGCAGCTGGAACCGCCCGGGGCGCTTGACCAGGCCGCGCACCTCGACCCAGCGGTCGAGGCGGTCGGCGATGCCGTCGACGGACACGCGGTCGCCGTCGCGCAGCACGCCGGCGGCGGGATCGAGGGCGGCGCCGTGCACCGCGTCGAAGGGCACGTCCATGATGACGCGGTCGGCCTGGCCCGCCCGGCGCTCGCCGGGCGCCAGGATGCGCTCGACGTGCAGCACGCCGGGCGACGCCGTGGCGGTGAGCCCGCCGGCGAAGCGCACCAGGTCGCCGATGGTCTCGCCGTCCTTCATCTCGTAGTGCATCGGGCGGCGCACCGCGCCGTCGATGGCGACGCCGAACGTGCGGCCGGCCACGTGCACCGTGTCGCCCTCGCGCAGGCGCAGGTCGCCGCTGCGGTCGCCGTCCAGCAGGTAGGCGTAGAGGTCGAGCTCGCCCACGGTCTGCCCGTCGCGCACCAGACGAACGTGACGCAGCGATGCGCCCTCGGCCGGGCCGCCGGCGGCGTACAGGGCCGTCAGCACCGTCGAGACCGAGTTCACCTCGTACGAGCCGGGCCGCGCCGCCTCGCCCACCACGAACACGCGGATCGGGCGCAGGCGGCCGAGGGTCACCTGCAGGAAGGTCTTGGCCTTCGGGTCGTCGGCGCTGCGGCCGATGCTGGCGTGGCTGCGCGCGAGCTGCTGGCGGATGGCCGTGTCCACCTCGGCCAGCGTGCGGCCGGCGCACACGATCTGCCCGGCCTGCGGCAGGATGATGGCGCCGTCGCGGTCGACCACGCGCACCTGGCGCATCTCGACCTCGCCCCACACGTCGACGATGACCTCGTCGCCGACGCCCAGCCGATAGTCGTCGGGAGCCGGACCGAACGAAGGCGGTTCGAAGAGGCCGGCGTCGAGGCGGAAGAAGTCCTCGCCGAACCACCGGGGGCCGGCGTCGGACCGGGCGGCCGCGATCGAGTCGGCGTCGGCGAAGGCAGGCCCGGACTCGCCGGCGCCGGGCAGGATGACGCCGAACTGGCCGCCGGTCGGGTCCTGGCCCGAGCGGGTGCGGCGGTCGTCGATGCCCTCGAGGGAGGTGCGCCCCGGCCCGGCCGGCTCGGCGGCGGTGGCCGCGGCGCCGGCGGCCTCGCCGCCCTGGGCGGCGCGGTACTCGCGCATCAGTTCCTCGGGGGACTTGCCGGTGCGCCGGGCGGCCTCCTCCAGGAGGGCCGGATCGACCGACTGGGCGACCGCGGCGGCGGCCCAGCCGACCACGAGCACCGCGGCCAGGGCCAGGGCCCGGGCCGGGCGGAGCGGACGCACGCAAAGGGTACGGGAGCGCGATGGACGCATCGGTGGGGCCCTCCCTGGCCCGGTCGCGCGGCCGGACGAGCCGCGGTCCGGCGGATTATCGTGCAGGCCCCCCGCAGGGTCAAGGCTCGAACCGGCCCCGGATCGTGCTTCCGGGCGCCCCGTCCCTGCGCTAGGATGGGCGCCATGAGCACCAACAGGCCCGTGAGGGTGGCCGTCGTGGGCACCGGCTACCTGGGGCGCTTCCACGCCCAGAAATACGCGCAGCTCGAGGGCGCCGACCTGGTCGCCGTCGTGGATGCCGACCCCGACCGGGCCGCCGCCGTGGCCGCCGAGTGCGGCACCGAGGCGGCGACCGACCTGGCCGAGGTGGTCGACCGCATCGACGCCGCCAGCGTGGTGGTGCCCACCAGCCTGCACCACGCCGTGGCCATGCCCCTGTTGGAGGCCGGCTGCCACGTGCTGCTCGAGAAGCCCATCGCCCCCACCCTGGCCGAGGCCGACGCGCTGATCGCCATGGCCGCCCAGGCGGGCGCGGTGCTGCAGATCGGGCACCTCGAGCGGTTCAACCCGGCGATCGTGACGCTGAAGGAACGCACCCACCTGCCCCTGTTCGTCGAGGCCCACCGGCTGAGCCGGTTCAGCGGCCGCGCCACGGACGTGGACATCGTCGTGGACCTGATGATCCACGACATCGACATCCTGCTGGACCTGGTGGGCGAACCGGTGACGGCGGTGCAGGCGGTGGGGGCGCCGGTGGTGACCGGGCGCGTGGACATCGCCAACGCCCGGCTCGAGTTCGCGGGCGGGTGCACGGCCAACCTGACCGCCAGCCGCATCGCGAGCCACGACATGCGTCGGTTCCGCCTGTTCCAGCCGGGAGGATTCCTGTCGGCGGACTGCGCGGCCCAGGCCAACCAGGTGGTCAGCGGCACGGCGATCGCCGCGGACCTGGGCGACGGCAACGGCGGCGCCGCGGTGGACGCCGCGGCCTACGGCGCCGCCTCCGCGGGGCCGGTGCCCGAGGTCATCGAGCACCCCCGCGCCGACACGCTGCGCACCGAGATCGAAGCGTTCCTGGCGGCGGTCCGGGGCGAGCGCAAGCCGGCGGTGACGGGCCAGGCGGCGCGGGCCGCGCTGGCGGTGGCGCTGCGCATCAACGAGGACATCGCCGCCCGCACGGCGGCCATCCGCAGCGCGCGGGGCGGGCAGGGCGAGCGGGTCTAGGGGCGCGGCGTCTGGTCCAGCACCTGCCGCGCGCCGGCCGCATCGCGCCCGAGCTGCGCCACCAGCGCGTGCACGCCGTCGAAGCGCTGCTCGCTGCGCAGGCGCGCCAGCCACTCGACCATCACCGTGCGGCCCTGCAGCTCGCCGTGGAAGTCGAACAGGTGCGCCTCGATGCGCGGCTGCGGCAGCCCGCTGCCGTGGAAGGTGGGCACGTAGCCGAAGTTCAGCATGCCGCCGAACACCGCCCAGTCGGCGGGCGCCATCCCCACCAGCACGCCGTCGCGGTCGACCTCGGGCAGGGCCGAGTCCACGCGGCCGATCACGCCGGGCGTGCCGACGGGCGCCAGGTCGCCGGGCACGTGCACGCGCACCGCGTACACGCCCGTGGCCGGCAGCAGCTTGGTGGCCTCGAGCGGCGCGACGTTGGCCGTGGGATAGCCCAGCGCATGGCCGCGGCTGTCGCCGGGCTCGACCACGCCCCACAGCGAGTAGGGCCGGCCCAGCATGCGGCCCGCCAGCGTGACCTCGCCCGCGGTGACCGCCGCGCGGATGGCCGAGCTCGAGATGATGCGCCCGTCCAGCTCGACCGGCGGGCACACCTCCAGGCCGAAGCCCAGCTCGGCCGACAGCGCCTCGAGGGTCGTGGCGTTGCCGCCGCGCCCGGCGCCCAGGTGCACGTCGTGGCCCACGACGAAGTGCTTCATGCCCAGGTGCCCGACCAGGATGCGCTCGACGAAGGTGCGGTAGTCCACGCGCGCCACCGCGGGCGTGAAGTCGGCGGCCACCAGCGTGCCGCAGTCCAGGGCCTGCAGCGCCCCCAGCTTGGCGCGCCAGGTGGTCAGCTGCCAGGGCCGGTTGTCCGGGTGCAGCACGTGCCGCGGGCTCTGCACGAAGGTGAACATGGCCGCGTCGGCCAGGCCCAGCCGCCGACGCGCGTCGCGCGTGCGGCGGATCAGTTCCTGGTGCCCGAGGTGCAGGCCGTCGAAGGCGCCCAGGGTCAGGGCGCTCGGGCCGAGCGCCGGCCGGTCCTGGCCGGCCACGATCTTGGCGATGGCGTCGCCGCTCAGGCGGATCATTCGCACGGTGTGGGCTCCTGGGAGGGGTCGTTCGACATGAGCACGGCCGCGGTGCGCAGGCCGTCCTCGCCGCGGCGGGCCACGGCGACCAGGCGGCCGTCGGCGGCCGCCAGCGCGACGAGCGCGCCCGCCTCCAGGCACGCCACGCCCGGTGCGCGCGCGAGCCACGCGGGATCCGGCTGGGCGCCGTGGGCGACGGCCGCCGTCTCGTCGGGCGACAGGACCAGCGTCGGCGCATCGGGCAGCGCCGCGGCCAGGGGCTGCAGCGCCGCCAGCACGGCCTGGCCATCCAGGTGCATGGGATCGGTCACCGCATCCTCGACCCGGAACGGGCCGACCGCCAGCCGGCGCAGCGCCGCCAGGTGGGCGCAGCCGCCCAGCGCGAGGCCCAGGTCGCGGGCCAGGGAGCGGATGTAGGTGCCGCTCGAGCAGGCCACCTCCAGGTCGACCTCGGCGATGGCGCCGGCTTGGTCGCGCCGCACCGCCACCAGGTCGAGGCGATCGATGCGCACCGGCCGCGCCTCGGGCTCGGGCACGTCCTCGCCCGCGCGCACGCGCGCGTACAGCGGCTTGCCGTCGCGCTTGAGGGCCGAGACCACCGG